>JANXVV010000492.1 GCA_025351525.1 Humisphaera sp.
CAAGCCCTGCGACTCGACCCGATCACCTCCGCCGTGCTGAACAGCTTGGGCATCGAGACCATCGGCCAGCTCATCGACCTGCCGCGTGAAGCGCTCCCCGCCCGTTTCGGCGCGGCTCTTCTTCAGCGGATCGACCAGGCGCTTGGCCGAGTCGCCGAGCCGCTCACACCGCTGCCACATCGCTCACCGATCCAAGCCCGCATGGAATTTGACGGAGGCATCGATTCACCGGAAATTCTCGGGCTGGCACTGAAGGAACTTCTCGGCACACTCCTGACCCAGTTGACTCGCCATGGCTGCGGCGCACGGCAACTGCAAGTGGAGTTCCGCCGCGCCCATCAACCGCCGCTTGTCAAAACCATCCTCCTCTCCCGCCCGACGCGAAATGCGGGCAACCTGATCAACCTGCTGCGCTGCATGTTGGAGACCGTCTACAGCGATGAGGGCTTCACCGCCATCCGACTCTCCGCGCCGCTGTTCGAGCGGTTGGCCGATGAGCAATCCACCCTGCACGAAGACGCAGAGCATGTCGGCGAGATGGAGTTGGGCCATCTGCTCGAGCGCCTGCAGATCCGCCTGGGACCGGAGGCGGTTCACCGGGCGGAGTTGGTGGAATCGCATTTGCCGGAAAAAGCCTGTCGGTGGGCGGGTTCTTCTCTGGTGCCACCCGGGAAGAAAATAACGAATGACGAAATTCGAATTCACGAATCAATCACGAATTCACGAATGACTCAATCACGAATGGAGGATTCGGCATCCATTCGTTTATTCGAGCCTTCGTCATTGATTCATCATTCGAATTTCGTCATTCGTCATTCACCCCCCCGGCCATTGCATTTGTTGTCGCAACCTCGCGAGGTGAAGGCGATCAGCGGGCCCTCCGATCACGGGGACGGCGTGCCGTTGTCGTTCACCTGCGCGGGAAGCGTTCATCGGATCACGCACGCCATCGGCCCGGAGCGCATCGCCGGGGTCTGGTGGGAAGGCCGGGACAAAACCCGTGATTATTTCGATGCCCAGGATCAAACCGGCCGCCGGTTCTGGCTCTTTCGCGTCGCCCAGACGGGCCGGTGGTTTATGCATGGGCTGTTTGAGTAATTGAACTTCATTGTGGCACAGCATCATCGCATTTGGCTTTCCGGTCCCCTCCCCCCATGTACTCATGGGGGGAGGGTTAGGGTGAGGGGTCTTTCTTCGTGGTGAGAAGATGCTGCATTTCTCGACTCGGCAGAAGAAAAAGGCAAGACCCCTCACCCTAACCCTCCCCCCGGATTACCGGGGGGAGGGGACCGGAAATTTCAATTGCAATGGCTCTGCACTGTGGCACGGACTTCCAGCCCGTGCCACCGTTGTGCTTTATGCAATTCGTATTTTCATGCCCGAACAACCCGATCTCAAACTTCACGCCGCGTCTCCCTTCTCGAATATTCACGAGCCGTCCCCGCACGCCTATGCGGAACTGGACGTCGCCAGCAATTTCTCTTTTCTGCGCGGCGCATCCCATCCCGATGAACTGGTTTATCGGGCCGCGGAACTGGGCTACCGCGCGATCGCCATCACCGACCGCAACAGTCTCGCCGGGGTGGTGCGCGCCCACGAGGCGGCAAAAGTTGCGAAGATCAAACTGCTCATCGGCACCCACCTTTCGCTGACTGATGCGCCGGATTTGCTGATTTGGGTCACCGATCGCCCGGCGTACGCACGGCTCTGCCGTCTGCTCACCCTCGGTAAACGCCGTGCCTCCAAGGGAGAATGTGAATTGCATCTGGCGGATGTTCTGGACCATACCGAGGGTTTGTTGGCGGCGGTCATCCCGCCGGATATTTTGAACCGCGACGCCACCCTGGCCCTCCAACATCTACGCGGCGAATTCGGTGACCGCCTCTCCCTTGCCGCCACCTGCGCCTTGGGCGGTGACGATGAAGGCCGTCTGCGCACCCTGGCGGAATTGTCCCGCACGTTCGACATTCCCCTCGTCGCCACCAACGCCGTTCATTATCACGACCCCTCCCGCCGCCGTTTGCAGGATGTGCTCACCTGCATCCGTCACGGCTGCACCGTTCAGGATGCCGGCTTCCGGCTCTTCGCCAACGGGGAGCGCTATCTCAAACCGCCCGCCCGCTTATATCGCCTTTTTATCAATCACCACCAAGCCATTCACCGGACGATTGAGATTGCCGACCGATGCACGTTTTCTCTCGATGAATTGCGTTACGAATACCCCGATGAACTGGTGCCGGCGGGCCGGTCGACGATCGAATATCTCGCCGAACTCTCCTGGGCCGGCGCAGCCATCCACTACCCCACCGGCATTCCCCCGGATGTTCGCGACCGCATTCTTTATGAGCTGAAACTGATCGGGCAACTGCGCTACGAGGCCTATTTTTTGACTGTGTATGACCTCGTCCGCTTCGCCCGCTCACGCGGCATCCTCTGCCAGGGCCGGGGTTCCGCCGCCAACTCGGCGGTCTGTTATTGCCTCGGGGTCACGTCGGTGGACCCGGCTAAATCCGACATGCTCTTCGAGCGTTTCATCAGTGCCGCCCGCGATGAACCGCCGGATATCGATGTCGATTTCGAGCACGAGCGCCGCGAGGAAGTGATCCAATATGTCTACGAAAAATATGGCCGCGAGCGCGCCGGAATGACCGCCGAGGTGATCACCTATCGCGGCCGGTCGGCGGTGCGCGATGTCGGTAAAGCGCTTGGCCTCGGCCTCGATCTGGTCGATCAGATGGCCAAAAAACTCGAGGGTTGGAGCCGCGGGACGATCGCGCCCGAACAGTTGAAGGAAATCGGTTTGAACCCCGACGACCGCACCATTCAGCGGGTGGTCGAACTGACCGGTCAACTGCTCGGCTTCCCCCGGCACCTCAGCCAGCACGTCGGGGGACTGGTGATGACGCGCGGGTTGCTTTGCGAGATGGTCCCCATCGAAAACGCCAGCATGGAAGGTCGCACCGTGATCGAATGGGACAAGGATGATATCGATGCGCTGGGGATTCTAAAGGTGGATGTGCTGGCACTGGGGATGCTCACGTGCATTTCGAAGTGTTTGAAGATGATCAATGAGGAACAGGTGGCATGGGCGTCCCGCCCATGCATCCCCAATCCAGAAAGCACGGGCGAGACGCCCATGCCACCGCTCCTGGAACTGCACACGATTCCCGCTGAAGACCCCGTTGTCTACGACATGATCTGCAAGGCCGACACCGTCGGGGTTTTTCAGATCGAAAGCCGTGCCCAGATGTCGATGCTGCCGCGATTGAAACCGAGATGCTTTTACGATCTTGTGATCGAAGTGGCGATCGTGCGGCCCGGCCCGATCCAGGGCAACATGGTCCACCCTTACCTGCGTCGGCGCGATGGGATTGAGCCGGTCATTTATCCAAGTGAAGCCCTGCGGCAGGTGTTGAAAAAGACGCTCGGTGTGCCCTTGTTTCAAGAGCAGGCGATGCGGGTGGCGATGGTCGGCGCGAACTTCACCGCCGAGGAGGCCGACAAACTCCGCCGCGCCATGGCCGCCTGGAAGCGGGGCGG
>JANXVV010000496.1 GCA_025351525.1 Humisphaera sp.
CTCCGAGACCTGTGTTTCTCGGCCAAGCCGGCACAGGTCTCGGAGTACCGCGACCTGTGGCACCCGACCCCTATGCGGAAGTTATTTCGAGCCCGTTCCTTAGAGTGGATTCTGCTTCATCCGCTTGTATCGCGCGAGAGCGGTCAGCGGAAAATACAATCGATACAGGTGATATTTAAGGTAGAACACTTTGGGGAACCCCGTCCCCGTGTAAAAACTTTCTTCCCAATTCCCATCCGCACCCTGATGATCGACCAGCCATTGAATCGCCCTCGCCACCGCCGGATCATTCGGGCCGACGGCGGCCATCAATCCCATCGCGCCCCATGCGGTTTGGGAGGGTGTGCTTTCACCGATTCCCTTGAGGCCGGCATCCTCGTAGCTGTCGCAGGACTCGCCGAAACTGCCATCCGGTTTCTGCACGCTCCGCAGCCAGTCGACGGCTCGGCGGATGTAATCGCGGTCCATCTTTTCACCGATCGATTTCAACCCCGTCAGCACCTGCCAGGTGCCATAGACATAGTTGACACCCCATCGACCGAACCAGCATCCCTCGGCTTCCTGCCGATTGCGGATGAAATCAATCGCTCGGCGGGCCATCGGACGGGTGGCCGTGAAACCGCAATGGCCGAAGCATTCCAGCACCCTACCGGTGATGTCCGGGCAACTGGGATCCTGCATCGCGTTGTGATCGGCGAAGGGAACGTGTTCGAGCAGTGGCCGTTCGCGCGTGCGGTCGAACGCCGCCCAGCCGCCGTCTTCATTTTGAAATGCCAGCAACCAGTGCAGACCCCGGCGAATGGCCGGGCGGGCGGAGGGTTCTCCGCATCGACGCAGCGAAACGACCGCCATCGCAGTGTCATCCACATCGGGATAGTGCGGATTGGAGAACTCGAAATACCAACCGCTCGGCTCGACTTCGGCGCAATTTTTTTGCCAGTCCCCGGCGGTGCGGCATTCTTTTTCGAGCAGCCATCGACAGGCTCGGCGGGCGGCGTCGGTGTCCGGCTTCAACCCGGACTCGGCCAGCGCATGCAGCGCCAAACCCGTGTCCCACACAGGTGAATGGCAGGGTTGAATGCGGATCTCATTCGCTTCGCGAATGAACAATTCGCGCAGATGCCGATGCGCTTCGATCACTTTCGGATGATTCTCGGCGTACCCGAGCGCCCTGAAGACGATCAGCATGTAAACCATCGGCGGGAAGATCGCGCCCAACCCTTCGGAGCCTTCCATATGTTCGAGCAGCCATTGCTCGGCATCGCGCAACGCTTCCTGGCGGGTGTGTTGCAGCGGCAGCTTATCGTATTGCTTGAGGGCGATGTCGATGATTTGGAACAGGTCGCCCCACGTGTTCGGCAGGCCGCGCAGCTTACCGAGGGAGAATTCGGAACTGGTGAACAGTTCGGCGATTCCCTGATCCGGCCGCAGGGTGCGGATGGGCCGCAGTGTGCTGACGATGGCGAGCGGCAGGATCATCGTGCGCGTCCACGCCGCCACCGCGTACAGGTTGAAATAAAGCCACTTGGGCAGGTAGACGATTTCCGGCGGAATGCTCGGGCAGGCGTCGTAGTTGATCTGACCCAGCACCGCCAGATAAAAATTGGAGAAGCTGTTGCAGCGCTCCGCGCCGCCCAGCTCGTGAATTTTCGCGCAAGCCGCCAGCATGGTCGGCGACTGAAAATCATCGCCCATCAGCTTGAGTGCGAAATACGCTTTGACCGTTCCCGAAATATCCGCCTTCCCACCCGGATACATCGCCCAGCCGCCATCGGCCTGCTGCTGTTTGCGGAGGTAGTTGGCGATGAGCGGCAGTTCGGGATCGCTCTCCTGGCCGAGGATGAATTTGAGCAGGATATACTCGGATTCGAGGATGCTGTCGCCCTGCAGTTCGCCGACCCAATAGCCCGCATCATGCTGCTTGGAAAGCAAGGCGCTTCGCGCATTTGTCAGCGCACTTTCAATGTCCGGGCGGATGCCGGTGGGATCGGTGGACGGCGACGGTGGAGCGGATTTGAAAACCGGTGATTGCAGCGGCATAGAGGGGGACACCGGTTTGACGGGGGACGTAGAAACACTCATTTTTTTACTGGGGACCATTCGAGATTATCGGGAAAAGTGCGGGCGGACAATGAGTATCAATGGAGTATGCGGATTTAAT
>JANXVV010000179.1 GCA_025351525.1 Humisphaera sp.
CCCAAAACTTTGACCGGCGGAACCGATGAATTTGAAGTTGATCGTGTCTTCCGGCAAACCGGCGAAGCCATACTTTCGGGCCACCTCGCCCGAGAGCGTGGTGCCGACGGTTCGGTTGATGTTCCTGATCGGGAACTCCGCCGTCACCTTCTCGCCGCGCTGTATGGCGGGCAGCGCGGAGGGGATCAGGAATCGGGCATCAAGCCCCTCTTCAAGGAAGTGATCCTGCTTCTGCTTATTGCGAATGCCCCACGACGCCGGGACATCCGGCCGCTGCAAAATCACCGACAGATCGAGCAACCGCGCCTTCGGATGGCTCGACACATCCTGAAATTCCAGCAGTTCGCTGCGGCCAACCATGTCGTCCAGTTTCGCAATGCCCAGTTCAGCCATGATTTCGCGCAGTTCCTCGGCGATGAAGAACATGAAGTTGACGACGTGTTCAGGTTTGCCGGAGAATTTTTTCCGCAGCTCGGGATCCTGCGTTGCGATGCCAACCGGGCAGGTGTTGAGATGGCAGACCCGCATCATGATGCAGCCCGACGCGATCAACGGCGCGGTGGCAAAACCAAATTCCTCCGCACCCAGCAACGCCGCCACCGCCACATCACGGCCAGTCTTGATCTGCCCATCCGTCTGCAGCACGATCCGATCGCGCAGGTTATTCATCACCAGGGTCTGCTGCGTTTCGGCCAACCCCAGTTCCCAGGGAATGCCCGCGTGTTTGATGCTGGTGAGCGGTGAAGCGCCGGTGCCGCCGTTGTCACCGGAGATGAGGATATGATCGGCCTTGGCCTTGGCGACACCCGCCGCGACGGTGCCGACGCCCACTTCGCTCACCAGTTTCACCGAGACGCGGGCGCGCGGGTTCGCATTCTTCAAATCGTGAATCAACTGCGCCAGATCCTCGATCGAATAGATGTCGTGGTGCGGCGGAGGGGAGATCAATCCCACGCCCGGTGTGCTGTGGCGCAGCTTGCCGATGTACGCATCCACCTTGTGACCGGGCAGTTGGCCACCCTCGCCGGGCTTCGCACCCTGGGCCATTTTGATCTGCAACTCATCGGCGTTCACCAGATATTCCGCCGTCACGCCAAATCGCCCACTGGCGACCTGCTTGATCGCGGAGCGGCGCAGCACCGGCTTGCCATCCGGCCAGGTCACCGGCTTGCCTTCCGCATCCACATCCGGCGTAAAGCGCTTGGCATCTTCGCCGCCCTCGCCGGTGTTGCTCTTGCCGCCGATGTAGTTCATGGCAATGGCCATGTTTTCGTGGGCCTCTTTGCTGATCGAACCGAAGCTCATCGCGCCGGTGCAGAATCGCCGGACGATTTCTTTCGCCGGTTCGACCTGTTCGATCGGGATCGGTGTGCCCTTCTTAAACTTCAGTAACCCGCGCAACGTGCTGCGGCGGGTGGCCTCATCGTTCATCCGCGCGGTGTACTCTTTGAATGCTTTAAAGCTGTCGATGCGCACCGCGTGTTGCAGTCGGGCGACGGTGTCGGGGTTGTACATGTGGTACTCCCCTTCGCGCCGCCATTGATATTGACCGCCGGCGGCCAGCACCTGGCCGTCGATTCGGATCGGTTGATAACCGCGTCGATGCCGTTCGATCGCTTCCTCCGCAATCATCTCCAAACCTATCCCACCAATTCGGCTGGAAGTTCCCGTGAAATACTTCTCGATCACATCCTTACCGATGCCGACGGCCTCAAAAATCTGCGCCCCCCGATAGCTCTGCACCGTGCTGATGCCCATCTTGCTGGCGACCTTGATGATCCCCTTATTCGCGGCTTTGATGTAATTCTTTTTGGCCTGCTCGTAAGTCAGATCCTTCGGCAACATCCCATCGTGATGCAGATCGGCGATCGTCTCGAACGCGACATAGGGGTTCACCGCCCCGGCACCGTAGCCGATGAGCAGACAGAAGTGATGGACCTCGCGTGCTTCACCGGTCTCGATCACCAGACCCGCCTGCGTGCGATTGCCGGCGCGAATCAGATGATGATGCACGGCGGCGGTGGCCAACAGGCTGGGAATCGGTGCGTTCTCGGCATCCACACCGCGGTCGGAGAGAATAAGGATCGAATAGCCATCCTTCACCGCCTGGCTGGCCGCTTCGCAAAGCGTCTCCACCGCCTTCCTCAATCCCTCAGAGCCCTCGGCCACCTTGAACAGCATCGGCAGCGTTACCGACTTGATATCGTTGAAACTCAGCTCGCGCAGTTTCGCCAGATCAGTATTGCTCAGGATCGGTTGCTTGAGCTTCACCAGTCGCGCGTGCGATGGCGTTTCTTCCAGCAGATTTCCCTCGCGACCGAGATAGGTGATGAGGGATGTCACCAGCGATTCAAAGTTCGCGTCCAACGGCGGATTGGTCACCTGCGCAAAAAGTTGCTTGAAATAGTTGTAGAGCAACTGAGGCCGATCGCTCAAACACGCC
>JANXVV010000203.1 GCA_025351525.1 Humisphaera sp.
CTGGCGAAGCCGGCTGAATCGGTGGTGCTGATGGATGCGATGACCGGCCGGGCCGGGCTGGCGGCGATTAAGAAGGGCGGCCATGGGTACCCGCGCATTTACCTGCAACTGCAACCGGGCGAATCGATGTTGCTTCGGACGTTCAATCAAAAAATGGATGCACCCGCCTGGCAGTACGCCGTGAACGACGGAGAAGCCTTGCCGCTCACCGGTACATGGCACGTCAAATTCATCGAAGGCGGACCCGAGCTACCGGCGGACATCATCACCGATCATCCGGCGTCCTGGACCACACTCGGTCGTGAAGCCGGTCAAAAGTTCGGTGGCACCGCCCGCTATCAACTGATCTTCGACGCGCCCTCCGTCGGAGATCATTTCTGGCTCGATCTCGGCAAGGTGGGCCAGAGCGCGCGGGTGCGGCTGAATGGCCGCGAACTGCCGCCGCTGCTGCTGGCCCCGTATCGCGAGCGGATTGATGCGCTGCAACCGAAGGGCAATGTTCTGGAGGTGGACGTGACGAACGTCTCCGCCAACCGCATCCGCGACCTCGATCGCCGTGGGGTGAAATGGCGGATTTTCAAAGACATCAATCTGGTCAACGTCAATTATAAGGCGTTCGACGCGTCGAACTGGCCGTTGACGGAGTCGGGGTTGATCGGGCCGGTGACGTTGCAGGCGATCCGATTGAGCGAGATGCCGGGGGAGTGATCGGGGGCGATGAATTTCGCCCACAATTCTTCAAATAAAATTCGCATCCCGAAGCGCCGGGAATTTCTCGCGCCAGGATCGCACCTTTTGCGGATCGATCTCGCTGACGATCACTCCCTCTTCCGGGCCGGCCTGCACGATCTGTTTTCCATGGGGGTCGAAGAGAGAAGTCCGGCCATCGTACTGAAACCCCGGATCGACGCCGGTTCGATTGACTCCAAGAACATAGGCCTGATTCTCAATCGCCCGCGCCTGGAGGAGGCACACCCAATGCCCGATGCGCGCGACCGGCCAGTTGGCGATGACGATGAACAGTTCCGCGCCGGCCACAGCGGTGGGGCGGAACAGTTCCGGGAAACGAAGGTCGTAGCAAATCAGCGGCGCGATGCGCACCCCCTGCCATTCAAACGTGGCCGACACATTTCCGGCTGGATAATGCAGATGTTCACCCGCCAGCGCGAACGGCTGCCGTTTGCGGTAGCGCACCAGTTCCGCACCGTCCGGTGAGAAGGCGACCGCCTCATTCGCCAGCCGACCCTCGGGCGTCCGCGCCGCCAGGCCCGCCAGCACCGCAACCTGATGCTCCCCCGCCATCTCGCGGCAAAATATCTCAGAAGCCGAGACGGCTCCCGGGTCCGTGACGGTGGTGTTGATGCTGAATCCGGTGTCGAACATTTCGGGCAGGATGACAAGCGAATTGCGGGGGAGATCGGACTGCGACAGAAGGTGTCGAACCCGCGCATGATTCGCCGCGCGATCTTCCCAGCGAATGTCGAATTGAACGGCGGCAATGTGCATGGGTGCGGAATACTTTCAGCGGCTCGGATGCTTTAAATCAGGTGGCATGGGCGTCTCGCCCATGTATTTCTTCCACCAAAAAGCATGGGCGAGACGCCCATGCCACCGGTTTTTCAATGGACCCGCTCTCACATCTTCTGCCGTCCCGCGATCGCATCGGCTAGTATATTGCGGTTCGCGAACTCGATGCTGCCGCCGGTGGGAAGGCCGCGAGCCAGCCGGGTGATCTGAACGCCGGGGAATTGCCCGATCAGGCTTTGCAGGTGGAGCGCGGTGCCATCCCCTTCCATGGTGGGGTTGGTGCCCATGATGACTTCGCGGATGTTGCCGGTCGCCAACCGTTTCAACAGGCCGTCAATCGTGAGATCGCCCGGCTCCATGCCTTCCAGGGGGGCGATTCGACCGAGCAGCACATGGTAAACCCCCCGATACAAACCCGCCGCCTCCAGCGACAGCAGATCCTTCGGCTGCTCCACGATGCAGATCGTACCCTGATCGCGCGAGGCATCCTTGCAGATGTCACACGGATCCTGCTCGGTCAGGTTGTAGCAGATCGAGCAGTGCTTGATCCGCGTCTTCACGTCGCGAATCGCCTCCGCCAGTTTCATCGCCTCCTCCGGCTTCTGCTTCAATAGATGAAACGCGATCCGCTCGGCGGAACGCATCCCGATCCCGGGAAGTCGCGACAGTTGCGTCATCAGGTTTTGCAGGCTCTGGGTGTAACTGCTCATGAGAATCGCATCATACGCGAAAAATCCGGTTTCGTGTCTCGGTTTGCGGCGAGGCGAGGGACGGACATCTGATTTTGGAGGGCGGTCGTCCTCGACCGCTGCGGAGGCAGGGGACTGCCGCCCTCCAGCGGCCTCTTTTCAGGGGTCACGACCCGTGAGTGGCGCGTCGAGTTGAGCATGGCTTTGGTACGGATGAATGACCGCTCAAGCGCTTATGGCATCTTAATTGCTAAATGTTCGCGTATCCGCGAATGGCTGCATTATTCGTCGCAAGCGTAATGTATTGAGTGTGACCAATCTGGGCATCTGTCATCCACATTCGAGACACGATGTCGGAAAACGTCGCGTTAATCACTAAATATGCTTTGTCCGGCGGAGGTGTGCTTCGTTGCAGCCCCTCCGCTTATTTCCGCAACATCGGCCCCTGTTTGATGAGGAGTTTCTATGAGTCTCACTTCAGTTTCGTCGTCGTTTTTGGCAGCCACCGATACCGTCACCATAGATTCCGGCTATGGCATGAGCATCATCGCTTGGCTGGTGTTGGGACTGGTTGCCGGCTTCATCGCCAGCAAGTTGGTCAACAAGACGGGAGAAGGCATCGTGCTCGATATTGTCCTCGGCATTGTCGGCGCGATGGTCGGCGGTTTCATCATGCGGTCGCT
>JANXVV010000217.1 GCA_025351525.1 Humisphaera sp.
CGGCACGCCACGAGAGCGGAATCAAGGTCAGCGATGAAGCGCTGAACGCCGTGAACATTGAGCGTGACGCGTTCCACGGAGAGTGGAACTGTTCCATTCGGCCAAACGCAAAAGTCGTATAGGTTATCGATGCGCGCAGCCGTAGTGCAGGATGAAGGTCCCTACCACAATCGGACCTGCGGGAATAACTATCAATCGTTGGAATGTGCGATCACATTGGAAAGCCCATCGGATTTAATCCATGGGAATCCCTGAATGTGCGACGTACTCTGGAGTTTTGAGAGACGATGTGCAAGGATGTCTCGGCCAACTTTTTGCAGCGAATAAAGACACAGGCGAGACGTTCATGTCACCTTAATCCGTGTGCTTGATCGAATAAGACGTGACATCGATTTCTTTAATGTAAATTTGTTTGGATTGGGTATGATGGCCGCGCGGTGAATTACTGCGAGTTTAAAACTTGGATCTTGTTTTGATATCGATTTCAACGGAAGCTCATCAGCGTAGATACTATCTATCAGTCTACAGTCAGCGAACCGGCGCAAAAACTTCAGATCATTCCCATTTCTTTTTTTTCGGAGCTAGAACGGTATGAATCAGAACCAGGACAAGCAGGCTATCGGTCAGGGCAACAATGAGCGGCTGGCACAGGCAAATCGTCGGGAGTTCTTAAAGACCACGGCGGTGGTCGGCATGAGCGCTTTCGTGTCGACCCGCAGTGCTTTGGCTGCCGACAGCAAGTCGCCGGCTGAACGGTTGAATGTCGCCTGCATCGGCGTCGGTGGCAAAGGGGATAGCGATTCGAACCATGTCGGCATGTATGCGAACGTCGTCGCGATCTGCGATGTGGACGATAAAATTCTCGCCAAGAAGGCCGAGAAATTTCCGAAGGCGGAGAAGTTCAACGACTACCGCAAGATGTTCGACGCGATGGGCAAGAACTTCGACGCGGTGACGGTCAGCATCCCCGATCATTCCCACGCCGCCGCGGCGATGATGGCAATCAAGGCCGGCAAGCACGTCTATTGCCAGAAGCCGCTCACCCGCACCATTAAAGAGGCCCGCACGCTCCGCATGGCAGCGCGGGAAAACAAAGTCTGTACGCAGATGGGCAATCAGGGAACGGCTCACCCCGAACTCCGCCATGCGGCTGATATTCTCCGCGCGGGCGCGCTCGGTCCGGTCAAGGAAGTTCATCTCTGGACGAACCGCCCGATTTGGCCGCAGGCACCTGGTCAGATCACTCGGCCACCGGAAGCTCCGCTGCCATCGACGCTGCACTGGGACGAATGGATCGGGCCGGCACCGATGCGTCCTTATGCAGAATATGTGACCGTCGATCCGAAGACGCAAAAGGAAACGCGCAAGGGAGCCTATCACACCTTTAATTGGCGCGGTTACTGGGACTTCGGCACCGGCGCGCTCGGCGACATGGGTTGCCATACCGCCAACATGCCCTTCATGGGGCTTGAACTTGGTTACCCGACCAGCATCGAGGCCAAGTGCGGGGATTTGAATGATGAGACCTACCCCGGTTGGGCCACGATCGTTTATCACTTCCCTGCACGCGGCGACAAGCCCGCTGTGAAGTTGACGTGGTGGGAAGGGCATCGCCAGGATTCGCGCGATGCCGCCAAGCGAAATCTTCCGGATGTCGGAGTCACCAAATCGTTCACCATGTCGGAGAGCGGTTCGATGATTATCGGTGAGAAGGCCACGATGTTCTCGCTGCACGATTATGGCGCGAATGACAAGATCGTCCTGAATGCCGACAGCAAGGGCATCAGCCTCGATGTGCCGAAGGTGATCCGTCCGCTGCCGGAATTGATCAGCCAGGCGGGCAATGCGAAGCGTGGCTATGACAATGACGAGGGGCAGAAGGCCGAATGGTTTGCCGCGATCAAGGCGGGTACGCCCGGCAACGCCGTGTCGAATTTCGATTACGCCGGAATGCTCACCGAATTTCTTCTGCTCGGGAACATCGCGATCAAGACCGGCAAGAAACTGGATTGGAATGGCGAGGCGATGAAGTTTGCCAATAACGAGGCCGCTGACGCGTTGATCCATCGCGAGTATCGCAAGGGTTGGACGCTGTAGGCGAAAGATGGAATGGGTCTGAGCATTCAGAAATGGGTGCTTTGAATAAGGTGGCATGGGCGAATGGCACTTCCCGAATCTGTAAATGACGACAGGCCATGGGGATAGACAGGAAGGCCGCGTTTGCGATGATGAGGGTGTTTCAACCGCATCAGGCAAGGAGGCCTATATGGATTCTCAGGGTAGCCACGGACGGCTGCG
>JANXVV010000223.1 GCA_025351525.1 Humisphaera sp.
ATGGGCGTCTCGCCCATGCATTTTCCGGCTGAACAGCATGGGCGAGACGCCCATGCCACCAGTTATTAAACGTCCAGATAAATCATGGGCTGGCAGCCCATGCTACGGTGTGGCCGCTTGCGTTGCAGGGACGCCCATCTCCGGTTTCCAGTCACCGAGAATTTGTTGGCGAAGTTGCTTGAAGTCCTTCGCGTAATTGGGGCCGCCGGTCTGCTCGCCGTGCTGGATGATGAAGTTGCGCAGGATGCGCTTGGCATCATCGAGCAGCAGCGGGTCGCCTTTGGCGGTGGACAGTTGCACCTTCGCCTGCAACAGTCGCAGTGCAGCTTCCCAGAAGATGTCGTTCGGCTTCGATTCATCGCTGTCGTTGATGCGAATCATCGGGCCGCCAAAGCTGCCCTTTGCGAACAGGTCGTTGAGCATCTCGTGCGATTTTTCCATGCTGTCGGTATCGCCGACGATGAATTGGGTGAGGGCGATCAACCGCTGGTAGATGGTTCGCTCGCCGGTGGCGTCGGTTTCGGAAACGCCTTTCAGCAGCTCGTCGTAAGTCGAAAGAGCCTGCGTGAGATAGACTTTCTTTTTGGCGGCATCGGTTTCCAATTCGGCGGCCTGGCGCTGGGCGGTGGCGTTGAAGCTGAGATATTGCCGGCGATTTTTCTCGGGCAGTTTCGGGTCTTTCTGAACCTGTAGCACGAGCAACTGGGCGAGTTGGGCGCGCTGACCACTCAACTGAATCAAGGTGGCAGTGTCCGGTTTTTCCTTGGCCCGCTCGGCCAGGAAGCTTTCGTTGAGTTTGTCCAGCAGGGAGGTGATGGTCGAGAGCGATTGCTCGGGGGTCTGCCGGGCCACCAGATCGTTGATCGCCGATAAGGCTTCGGCGCTGCGGTTCAGAGAGATCAGCGCGTTCACGCGAAGGAACAGGGCATTGCCGAGCAACGCGTTTTGCTGCTCGGGGGGTGAACCGGCCAAAAGTCCCTCGAAGCCGTTGAGCATCGAAACCACGCGGGCAGGAGCCTTGTTGGCCCTGGCGACGTCGGCGGCGAGAAGCACCATGCGGATCTTCGTCAATCTCAGTTGCGTTTTGATCTGCGCATCGGCACCGGGCATCGCGCCGTCGATCAGCGGTGTGAGTTCATCCGCCAACTTCTGCACGTTCGCCGACAGCGCTGCCTTTTCGGCTTCCGGGGCTTTGGCGAGCAACTGCTGATCGCAGAACATCTGAAAATACTTCGCCAGCACCATCACGATCGGCACGTCGCTCTTCACCAGGGCGTACCCGCCCTTGGCCGCCTTGAAATCCCCCATCTCCCGGCGTCGTTGTGCATACGACCAGGCCACCTGCTTGCGGCCCACCTTGAACAATGCCACATTCAGGGCACGATCATATAATTTGTTCAACTCGTCACTGTTCGCGTCCGCTTTGCGCAGGCCGATCATCAGGCTCAATGCGTTGTCCAATGCATCCTCGGACCATATTTTATTGGCTCCGTACTTTTCAACGTAATCCAGATAGGCGGTGACGGCGTCGTTCTTATTTTGGAATTGCTCCTCCGGTTTCAGTTGCGGCGTGCTGCCGATGTGCTCCTCGAACACCCCGACGCGGAACGCGGAGCTGTCCACCTGCTCGACCGTAATTCCCGGCTGCCCTTTTCGCGAGATGATCGACCGGGCGGCATCGGCGGCGATCTGAATGTTTTTCGCGTCGTCCTTTTCCGGGGTTTTCCGCTGCAACGCCTCGATGCCGCGCGTCACCAGCGCTTCGAGCAGCAGGGGATTCAGAATTTTCAGATCGGGATTGTCCGGCAGCTTGCCCATCACCTGCTCGAACACGATGCTGCGCAGATCGGGCCGTTTGTTCACCAGGTCCATCAACACGGTGACGGCGTCGGAATTGAGACGGTCCTTTTCCTTGGGCCCCTTGGCGATCTCGGCTTTGCTTGAAAGAACGCGGTATTCCAGCATCGAAAACGCGGCACCCACGCCCTTTTTCGTCCCTTCGTCTTTACCGAGGTTGGTTTCCTGCCAGGTCTTGAGGGCGGGCAATCCCTTTTCGGCCAGGTCGGGCTCGCGATTCAGCACGTCGGCCACCAGCGTGAAATAGCGGGCCTGATACTGCTCGCCTAGAAACTTGCCTGGGTTTTTCGGATCATCCGATTTGGCGTTGATGACCTTATCGAAGTACTCCTTCGCTTTTTTGTATCCGTCCGCGCCGAGCACCATGTACAGCTTGGCGATTTCCAATTCCACCGGCACGCGAACGTTGCTGCCTTCCTCGTCGAATTCAGCGAGCTTTTCGATGGCCGACTTGCACACTTCATTTCGCCTGGCGATGGCGGCTTTGTCGTAGGACAGCGCCAGTCCGTAAGAGGACCGGGCGCGGTTGTAGACGGCCAGTTTCATCACCTGATCCGCCTCTTCCCACTGCGCCACGCGCGGGTCGTTGCCATTGGCGATTTTAGCCAGAATCCCGTCGGCTTTCGTCTTGGATTCGGCGACCGCGCGCTCGAGGATTTTGTCCACCGTCTCGGCGATGGGATTGAGGGCGGACTGGGTTTTGGGGTTGTCGCCCCAGTAGTCCAGAATGTTGACCAGCCGCAGCGTGCCGTTGCTGATGAGGGCGGCGGCGTAGCGAAGAAGACGCTGCGGGTCGGTGATACTGGGGAGCAGGCTGTTGATGCCGGAGACGATGTCGTCGATTTCCTTCTTACGGTCAGCCGTGCTTTTCGTGGCGAAGTCACGGCTGTCGAGGTGCTGCAACGCGATCAGCACGACGATCTCTTTCCGCTTTTCCTCGGGGACGTTATTTTTCTGGAAATAATAATCCAGCAGACTGGTCATGCCCCGATTGGCCAACTCGGCCATCAGCTTGCTTTCGTCGAGGGAGTCGAGCGGCAGTTTACCGGCGGCTGCTGCGGCGGCGGGGCGGGCGGGCTTGGGCTGGGCGGAGAGGACCGTAGTGGAAAGGGCGCTTGAAGCGGCGAGCGTTAAGGCGAGAACGCGCTGAACGTGGGAGATTTTCATGGGGGAACCTTTGGAAGTTTGTTCGTTTAGAATGACGGTTGAGCGGCTCGGGTCTTAGAGCATGTTTAAAAACGCAGTGGAGGCTGTCGTAGCATGGGCTACCAGCCCATGTTTTTGTATTTGAAAAAGAAAATCATGGGCTGGTAGCCCATGCTACGGCAAACCCAGCCGTGTTTTTAAACATGCTCCAGGGAAAGTGTTCAATGCAAAATGCGGAATGTCGAATCGGATCGGTTCGACATTCCGCGAAAATTCCAAAGATCCCACGGAGCAAGCTCCATGGGCTTTTCGATTTATCAATGCGCCGTCGAAAACGCGATCTTCGTAAATCCCGCTTCATTGGCGGCGACGTAGACCGCCATCAGCGATTTCCATTTCACCACGTTGTTGGGGTTGATGATCACCTGAAGCTTGTCGGTGCCGGTACCGGCGGCTTTGAAGGTGTTAAACTTGGTGGTCAGCGCGTCTTTGAGAATGTCCGGGCTGCTGGTGACGACATCGCCGAAACGGGCTTTCCAGCGATTGGGGTTGGCGGGGTCGTGATCGACGCGGATGTCGACCTGAATGTCCTCGAACGCCGGTTTTTTGACGTTCCTATCAGCCGGTCCGCCGGTTGTCTTTAGCGGCAGATTGCTGGCCAGATAATGCTCCATGCCGCCGAAGCTGCCGCAGAGCATGAGGAAGATGAGGATGACCATCACGACATCGACCAGCGGCGTCATATTCGGGCCGGAATCGTAGTGAACTTTTTTAGCGCCGGAAATTTTCATTTTGGATACTCCGAAAAAGTTCTTCGTAGCATGGGCTACCAGCCCATGTTTGAAATTAAAGACATGGGCTGATAGCCCATGCTACGAAAATCATTCAATAATTGCCTATGGTGCCGCAGCTTCCACCGCCGGGGGCTCCACGCCTTTCCGGGTGGCGAACAACATGCTCGATGCGCCGGCGTTCGCGCACTCCACCAGCACCTTCTGCACCTGCGTGAACGGCAGATCCCAGTCGGCCCGGATGATCACCTTGAACTGATCCTTATACCGGGCCTTCATCTGCTGCAACGTTTCGCGCAGGGGAAACTTGATGACCCCGTTGATGGGCACCGAGATAGGCAGATCTTTGTCGACGGAATCGACCAGTGCGGAAACCAGAATGTCCGTCGCGGGAACGTCTTTGACGGTCGTGCCCAGGGGCAGCACGTTCAGCGTGATGGTATTGCCGAGGTCGTCGATGGTTTTGCCAAGGTAGGTAAACGGCAGATCCATTGGCTTGTCGCCCTTGGTTACGCCGATCTTAGCCACGAGCATAAAAAAGATGATCAGGCACATGATCACGTCGATCAGGGGAGTGACGTTGACCTCACTCCCATGAGCGTGCGGCATGCCTTTTTTCTTGCGGGAGGTGGACATGGTGGGCCTTTGTTTTGAAGAAGTTGTTAGTGAGGAAGTTGTTAGTGAGGAAGTTGTTAGTTGCCAGTAAATGCGCGGATTTGCATTTCACTATCCACTAACCACTTCCTCACTAACAACTTCTTCTTCACATTGTCGGCGGCATCGCAGGGACCGGGGCTTTGCGCATGCCGGGGATCGCCGGTTGCGGGGTGGCGCCGGAACGGGGGGCCGCGGCGGCGGCACCGGCGGCGGCGGGTTTGGCTTCGGCGGGCTTGATCATCAGCAGCAGCTCCTCGGCCACCAGCGACGCGCGGATCGTCAGGCGATCCACGATCGTGCGCAGAATGCCAAACGCCGACAGACAAGGAACCGCCAGCATCAGACCAAGGAACGTGTGGGCCAACGCTTTGGAAATACCACCGGCCAGATCACCGGGGCTTGCGGCACCGGCGGCATCGTTCATGGCGGTGAAGGCTTCGATCATGCCCAGCACCGTGCCGAGAAGACCCAGCAGAGGCCCGAGGTTGCCGAGGATGTTCAGGTATTCGATCCGGCGAAACTGCTCGGCGGTCTGCTCGCCGATGGCGGTCTCCATCGCCTCTTTCATGCTGCTGAAACTGGGGGCGCGCTTCAATGCGGGATTCAAGGCACGGCTGATGAAGGTGGGATCGGTTTCCGTGTACTCGATCAACTCCTTGAACTGCCGTTGATTGATCAGTTCCCGAATATGATTGACGCTGGCGTCGGGCATCAGCACCGATGCGCGGTTCTTGATGAACCCCTGAATGATCAGGGTCACCCCGATCACCGAACACAGGATGATCGTGAAGAACACGAAATCCCTGTTGCCCATGATGACCTGGAACAAACCCGTCTTCTGTTTGGGTGCGGCGGCTCCCGGCGCACCTTGGGCAAAGCTGCTCATGGCGACGCAGAACGCGCCGGCCATCATGAGCAACAGGAGTGCGATCCGAAACTTTGAAGAGGCGTAGCGAGACAGAAAATGACGCATGGGGCAAATCTTTCTCCGCGGCGATTCACGCGGCGGGAGAGGAGGGTAACCCGTCAACGGGCCAGGGACTGGAGCCGATCTCTCTGTCTCCTGCCTGCTCGAGGGGGTTGGAAAGAGGCCCATCCGATTGACGTTGCGGTGACCGGAACATTGTCGCTGTCACCACCGCAGCCGCGCGTCGGGGGGTTGCTCATCCAGGGATTTTCATATTGGGAAAGCCGGGTCTTTCGACCCGGCTGCGAACTTCAACGTTATTTTCGTCCATGCGTTGGTGGGACTGCATTTGCCCATTTTACCGGAACTACTGACCCATCAATTCCTTCTCGTTGACGAATTTATAAACCCCGCCGCTCTGGGCGGCCAGATCCTTCAGAAATTTTTCATTCTCCGGATCTTTTCCTTCGAACGCGATGATGTTCAATTTGATCTTCGCCTTCGCGTTCTGCTTGTTCACCAGTTCCAGAATCTTCGGCTTGTCGGGAAAGTCGGAGGGATCGATCAACAGAAAAATCATGTCCGGTTGCATCGCAAACGCTTTTTCAAGCGCGGGCAACGGCTCGGTGCCGCCCCGCGCGGCGAACGTGTCCACATACTCATCCGCCTTGCGCTTATTTTCCGGCGTGGTGAACAACAAGGCCGGGGCGAGCGGCGGGGGATTCTTATCGTTGATGAAAATGATGTTGAAACTCTGCGGCGGTCGAAGCCCCGAGACGGCGGCACGCAGTTGCACTTTCAGGGAGTCGAACGATGTGGACATGGACCCGGTCGCATCGAGCACATAGACAATCTTTTTCGCATAGCCCGACACGCCGACAAACGTCGATTTCGGCCCGTTACCGCCACCGCCTCCGGGCACGCCAAACGGAGCCAATGGCCCACCATCGCCACCGCCGGAACCGGTGCCATCACCTCGACCGGAACCGGCCCCTTTACCGCTGCCCATCCCGGCACCGTTGATCGCCACGCCGATCACGCTGTCGCCGGAATCGCCGGATCCACCGCCGGACAGTGCGGTTGCCAGATCCTTGCCGGGTTTGTCGTTGATGCCCTGGGAATCCTTCGGCACGTCAAGAAATTTATCCTGCGCCGCGTCGCGGTTGGGATCCCCGCCCAAACCCGGATGGGGGATGCCGCCTTCCGGGCCTTGATCCACGGTGGATTCGGCGATGTTGACCTGATCCTTCACGATCAACTTCACCGCCTGAATGACCTTGAAACTGGTGACCGCAATGACGATGATCGCCAGATGCAGCACCAGTGAAGTCAGCAACGGCATGACGTTCTGCACGAATGGGTGCTGCCAGAATGAGAGGGTGACGGCGGCATCGCCCGGCGCCTCATCCACCGTCGGCCCTTCGCCACCCGGCCCGCTATTGGTCGGCAGCGCGGCGGGCAGCGTTTTCGATGCGTTCATGCCGGCAGGTTGCGGAATCGGAGTGGGTGAGCCCTGCGGTTGCGGCATGGGCGGCATCGGTCGAATCGGCGGGAGAGCGGCGGGATCGGTCGGTTCCATCATTGGCTCCATCAACAAAACGCACCGCGAACGAAGCACTCCCGCCTAATAAGACGGTTAAGATAGTGGATCCGTTCGCAAACGTCAACGAAAAAACGATTCCAACAAGCGCCCGAATCGATTTCCATTCGATTAACGGGCGAAGTGCCGCCTTGTTAGAAAAAATTTCCACCTTTCATCCTCCCGTCATCTTTCAAGTTTACATTTGTGAAGTTGTCATCGTTCCGGAATCTTCCTTGTTGGAGTGATTCAGAGCCGTCCTTTTCGGTCGGCGATCGAGCGATGGAAATGAAAAGGATCAGCCATGAAATCGTCCAGTCAGAAGATTGCGTCGTTGGGTCTTGCCATCACCTTGGCCATGGGCGGCATCGCCTGGGCCGGCGCGAAGGATGATGCCGCGATGGCCAAAGCTCCGGCCGTCGTGCAAGCCGCCGTTAAAAAAGCGCTCGGCGGCAAGAAGCTCGAGGAATTCGGCAAGGAAAGCATCGGTACGAAAATCGTTTACGAGGTGGGCTTCAAAGTCGGTGAAGTGGATCACGCCTACATCATCAGCGAAACGGGCGAGATGATTCAGGAAGAGGCGGATGTCGATGTGGCCAAGCTGCCGGCGGCGGTGGCGGCGACGGTGAAAAAGGCGCAGCCCGAAGGCAAAATCGCCGAAGCCGCGACGGCGACGGCGGGCGACAGGCACTTCTACGAAATCGATGTGAAGGTCGGCACTGAAATTCACGCGATCAAAGTCAAGGAAGACGGCACGTTGATCGCGGACGAAATTGAGAAAGCTTTGACTGACGAGGACAAACCGGCGGTGAAGTAAATCCAAGCCATCGCAATTGAAATTTCCAGTCCCCTCCCCCCGGATTACCGGGGAGAAGGGACCGGAAATTTCAAATGCGATGGCCTTGGCCAGCGTCGCGGCAAACGCATCGATACTTGTGCTATCGAAGCCATTTCGCCAGAATCTGCGGATCATGGATGAATCGTCTTCGTCGCCATCTTCAATCCCGCCGACGCAGGCTCCCGCCTCCGTCTCGAAGCGGATTTCCAAGTGGTTGAAGTTTTCGCTGCGCTGGGGGGTGGCGGTGATCGGGATCTGGTGGGTGATCAGCCAGATGTCGATCCTCGACAAAGTGCTGGTCGTCAACGGCAGCGGCGTCCCGGTCCCCATGACTCTGGCCGAGCCGGAAGCGCAGGACAATCAGGCGATGTTTCGCGTGGTCGGAACCGCTGAACCAGTCCCGCGCGATGAGGTCATCAACAAGCCGGATCGAAAAAAAGTGCAGGTGGAGGGGCAGGCGGGGGAAGTGAAATTGCTCGGGCTGGATATTGAAGGCGATCTGAATCGCGAACCGCGCGTCGAGCGATTGTTGATCGAAACGCCGACGGGAGGCCGATGGATCACGCCGTCGCAAATCGCCGGGGGCGTCTATGCGGTGAAGGTGCCTTACCCGCGCGTGGATGTCGGCGTGGCCCGCCTGATACGGCATGCCAGCAGTAAGAATCTCTACTTCCTGATCTTCGCCATTCTCATTTTCCCGCTCACCTTCATTCTCACCGCGATGCGATGGCATGAATTGCTGAAGGCGTTGGATATCCACATCGGTTTGATGCGGGCCTTCACCCTGACGATGGTCGGCGCTTTCTACAACACCTTCATGCCCGGCAGCACCGGCGGGGATTTTTTCAAGGCGATGTATGCCAGCCGGCAGACGCCGCACCGCACCCGCGCGGTGATGAGCGTGGTGATCGACCGGGTGATCGGCCTGATCGCCCTGATCATTCTCGGGGGGATCGCGGCGGCCACGCAATGGAACGTGCCACAGTGCCGGCACATCGCCATCGCCTGCGGAGTGCTCATCACCGGCGTGGTGGTCGGGGTGACGGTTTTCTATCAGCCATTCCTGCACCGACTTTGCGGGCTGGATTGGATCATCCGTCATCTGCCGATGCAGAAGCAGGTGCAGAACGCGGTGCAGGTGATGTGGATTTATCGGCAAAGGCCGGTGCTGGTGCTGCTCGCGCTGCTGATCACCTTCCCGGTTCACATGGCGGTGATCTGCTCGGCGATGTTTTCGGGCATGGCGTTCGGACTTCCCTTGCCGGCGATGTATTACTGGGCGATCGTGCCGGTCATCGTGCTGTCGGGATCGATCCCCATCTCACCGCAGGGCGCCGGCGTGATGGAGTACTTCGCCATCCGCCTGACCGAGACGCGCGGGGCGACCGTCAGCCAGGCGTTCGCCTTGACCATGTCGATCCGGCTCGTGCAGATTTTGTGGAATCTGACCGGCGTCTATTTCGTCCTTCGCGGGCATTATCACACGCCGACCGAGACGGAGAAGCATGAGGTCGAAGTGGATATGGCGGCGGCAGCGGTGTGAAACCGGAAATGCAAAATCAGAAATCAGAAATCAGAAATCAGAAATCAGAAATCAGAAATCAGAAATCAGAAAAAAGCTCGAAAGAGGAAAAATTGAAATCTGAAGACAGTGTTTTCTTCGGTCAAAAAGCGTGGGCGAGACGCCCATGCCACCAGTTTTTCAAAAGTCCCATTTCTGATTTATGATTTCTGATTTCAAGTTTTCACCCTTCTCTATGCTGAGACGCATCGACCGCATCCTCCTCCGCGTGCCGCACCTCGACAGCGCGGTGAAATACTATCGCGACGTGCTGGGCATGAAAGTCATCCGTCAGGATACGCGACTCGCCAATTTGAAGCTGATGGACGATGACACTGAACTGGTGCTGCATGTCGACGCCGATCTGCCCGCCGAGGCGATCTATTATCTCGTCGACAATGTCCGCGATTTGTATTTGCGCCGGGCGGCTTTGAAGCTGACATTCGTCTCGCCGCCCAGCCCGATCTCGCGGGGATATCGGGCGACGGTGAAAGACCCGTTCGGCAACGTGCTGCTGCTGCTCGATCGCACCACCGGGCCATCGGCGGAGCAGACGACCGAGGACGGCAAAGCCCCGCTCGGCCTGTTCGCCGGCGTGGAAACCCGGTCGCCCGTGAATCGGGAGGCATTGATCAAAGCCTACGTTCAGATCAACCGCACCGCCGACGATCTGCCGTATACGCCGCATTTTGAAACGCTCTATTCCAGCTATTGCAAATCGCACGATCCCTCCCCCAGCCGACAGGAAGTGTGGCGGCATCTGCTGAATCTCCGCAAAGGCGGCAAGCTGCCGAAACTGGGTGAGGCCCGCTCGCACCCGCCAACCATTTCACCGGAAGATCGCGAGACGTTACGCGGGATGCTCGGCGATGCCATCGGCAGGCGCGATCGGCTTCCGTACACCAAATTATTTGATGACCTGGTCGACACCTTCAACAAAACGCAGCCGCGCCCGATCTCGCCGCATCTGGTGTGGCGATTGGTGGCGACGCTGGCGAAGTAAGGAATAAAACCCCTTGACGGGCGGAGGTGAATATCTTGTCAGTGTCCGTGAAGAAAATATAATTCCATCCGTGAAACAGTTCACCGCCATCGTCCATTGAGGCGAGCCAGACGAGGGAGGCTACTGGGCGACCTGCCTAGTGCTACGTCCAGACTAAATTTTCGGATAGAGCCGCTTGAGCTTCGTTCTTGCCTTTTCGATGGTGAACTGCCAATCGACGGCACGTTGCTTTTCGTTCACTCGGGCCGACCACGCCGCGATCTCCGGTTGCAGAGT
>JANXVV010000224.1 GCA_025351525.1 Humisphaera sp.
CGCGGTACTCCGAGACCTGTGTCTTCGCCGGCCAGAGAGCACAGGTCTCGGAGTACCGCGACCTGTGCCACCCACACAATTAGCACAGGCGGACTACTACGATGCACGGTTCCCCCGATTTTAGTTGCGATCACATTTTTCCCATCAGCACCGCCAGCAATCCTTTTTGAAAATGCAGGCGGTTTTCGGCTTCGGCGAAGACTTTCGATTGCGGGCCTTCCATGACGGCGTCGCTGATTTCCAAACCGCGATACGCCGGCAGACAATGCAGCACGATCGCATGCTTCGGGGCTTTGGCAAGTAACGCTTCATCGATGCAGAACCCCGCAAATTCAGGCAGCCGTTTTTGCTTTTCGGCTTCCTGGCCCATGCTGACCCAGGTGTCCGTGTACAGCACGTCGGCATCGCGCACCGCCTCGGCCGGGTCATCCGTCGTCTCGAAATCCATCTCCGGCACCTGCGTCATGATCCGGTCCACCTCCGCGCTATCCAACTGATACCCCGGCGGGGTCGCCACGATAAACCGCATGTCGAATTTCCCGCACGCGGTCGCCAGCGATCGAGCGACATTATTTCCATCCCCGATGAACGCCACCGTCCTGCCCTTGAGCGATCCGAAGTGCTCCTCGATCGTCATCACATCCGCCATCGCCTGGCAGGGATGGCTGTAATCCGTCAACCCGTTGATCACCGGCACCGTCGCGTATTTTGCCAGCTTCAAAATCTTTTCGTGCTCGAACGTGCGGGCCATGATTCCATCGCACATCCCCGACAGCACCCGCGCCACATCCTCCCCCGGCTCGCGAACATCCAGTCCCACTTCCTCATTCCGCAGCAACAATCCCTCGCCGCCCAGATGCGTCATTGCCACCGCGAAACTCACGCGAGTGCGCAGGCTGGGCTTCTCGAAGATCATCGCCAACGTCTTTCCCGCCAGAATCGGATCGTTGCGTCCCGTTGATTTGTGCTGCTTCTTAAGCCGCCCCGAAACATCCAGCAGATGCCGCAGATCGTCAGTCGAGCAGTCGGAGAGGGAAGTGAAGTGGGTCATGGGGGGAGAGTGAGGAAGTTGTTAGAGGAAGTGGATAGTTGTCAGTGGATAGTTGTTAGTAAATACAATGCATTGTCTGATGGAATTTTTCTGCGCATTTAACTTCCCCACTTCCTCACTATTCACAACGTAATCTCCGTTCCAATTCCCGATTCGGTATAGACCTCGAGCAGCAGCGCGTGGGGGATTCTACCATCGATGATATGCGCCTTGGTCACGCCTCCCTGCAAAGCAGTCACGCAGGCTTCCACCTTCGGCAGCATTCCGGCGGAAATCACACCGCTTTTCACCATCTCATCGATCTGAGTGAGCGTCAATGACGGCACGCGCGATTCGGGGTCTTTTGGGTCGCTGCGGATGCCGTGCGTGTCGGAGACGACGACCAGCTTTTCCGCTTTCATCGCGGCGGCGACGGCACCGGCAGCAGTATCCGCGTTGATGTTCAATCGGCCACCGCCCATGTCCCGCGCGATCGTCGCGATGCAGGGGATCGAGTCGGCCTGCACCAGCAATTGCAGCAGTCGGGCGTTCACATGCTTCACCTCACCGACCAATCCCAGATCGATCCGCCGTCCATCCGGCCCCTGCAAATAGGTCTTTTCCGCGAACAGCACCACACTGCTCAAACTGTGCAGTCCCATCGCTTCGCAACCCTGGGTCTGAATGAAATTGACGATGAACTTGTTGATCTGATTGCACAGCACGTGCTCGGCGATCGCGATGGTGCGCTCGTCGGTGTACCGCCGTCCCATCACCATCTGCGGCACCAGTCCGGCGGTCTCCATCGCCTGATTGATCGCCTTTCCCCCGCCATGCACCAGCACCGGCTGCATGCCGACGTAATTGAGAAAGACAATGTCGGTCAAGATATTCGACAGCGCCAGTTCATCGTCCATGATCGACCCGCCGACCTTGACGACGACGACCTTGTCGTGGAATCGCTGAATATATCCGAGCGCCTCGACGAGGGCGGCGGCTTTGTTGATTGCCTGGTCCATCACCATCTGACCTCGACTCCTGAGCCAAGTGAAACGAACCGGGGAACGGTCCGAATGGGAAAGAGGGAAATTGTAGAAACAAGGCCGGGGGGTTGTCAAAGTATTTTACGGCGTGGAAATTCAAATGCGATGTACGTGGATCGAATGCTCGTTTCCGGGGAACCCGGGTCATCGCTTTCAACTCCGATCCCAGCGTGAATGACGTATCGCGAAGCTTCGTCGCTTACACTGCCGCCAATGACGACCGAACCCACTCTCACTGCAACACCGATGTCGTCCGAGCAGATTTGTTTATTCGTCGAGTCGCACTATGCATTCGGTCTTCCCGGTGGAAGTGTCCGCGCGCTGCCGGCCCTGACGATCTTCGGAGGCATATGGGCCTGGATGTAGTTGCGGCCTGACACCGAAGTGCCCGCCTATCTGCGCGATCTCATGTTCATCATCATGGGCCATTACTTCGCCGCCCGACATCCCATCACGGCGGAGGTCGGCCCGCCGCCGCTCTACTTGCCGCGTGGATCGATTCGATCGACGCTGCTTGTCGGCTTTGCGTTGCTCGCAGAGCAACGGCATCCGTCTATTTCAGTACATGCCATAAGTACTGCTGAAGCGTGCAGTGATTCTGAATTTTCAAAGGAGCTCTCCATGACGCATTCGATGTCCCGCCGCGATGCACTTCGTTTCGCCACCCTGGCCGCCGCCACCGTCGCCTTTTCGCCGATGGGGTTGGCGGAGGAAGTGAAAAAGAAAATCCCGATCGGTTTGGAGTTGTACTCCGTTCGCAGCGAGCTGCCGAAGGATTTCACCGGTGTGATCGAGGCGATCGGCAAGATGGGTTACGAGGGTGTTGAATTCGCGGGGTATCATCTCTGGGACAAGAAGCCCGTTGAACTGCGGAAGCTGCTCGATGACAATGGCCTCAAATGCTGCGGCACCCACACGCCGTTGATTACGTTGGAGGGCGACAACCTGAAAAAAACCGCCGATCTGCATCACACGCTGGGCAACAAATTTCTCATCTGCCCGAGCCTCAGCGCCAAGGATGCCGCCGGGTGGGAGTTTCTGGCCAAAAAGTTCAACGACATCGCCGCCCGCGCCAAAGAGTTCGGCATGGTCGTCGGTTACCACTCCCACGCGAGCGACTACAAAAAATTCGACGGCAAAACCGCATGGGAAATTTTCTTCGACAACACCCATCCTGAAGTGGTTCACCAACTCGACACCGGCAACGCACTGGATGGCGGAGCCGATCCTCTGACGTTGATCAAGAGGTATCCTGGCCGCACTAAAACCACCCATATCAAAGAGCATGGCGGCGCTGTCGGCGCACCGGTGGGCGAAGGCACGATCGATTGGAAACCGCTGCTTGAAGCGTACCAGACGGTGGGCGGCACGGAATGGTACATCATCGAACACGAAACCGGGAAGGTGCCGCTGGAGAGCGTGAAGTCGAGTTTGATTAACTTTCGGAAGTTGAGTCAATAACGACCCTGAATGCAGAAGCCGGTCTTATTTTAGCGGCTGTGCCGAAGGAACGCGTTTTTCGATGTTGGCAGAAAAAAACGCGTGCCTTCGGCACAGCCGCTAAAAAAATACATGAAGTTTTTCAATCACACCCCATCCGCCACCGCCGTCAATTGCTGCCAATCCGATGCGCTGAGTCCTGCGAGTGCCAGAAGAGCCGATGCCTTGGTCGCGGTGATGTCGGCCGTGTTGTCGTGGTAGATGGTTTTGTACAGCACCAGTGCCGCAAGCACCGAGCCTTTGGGGCTGGGGTGGTATTCATCGTTGCCGTCGTAGAAGGTGCGATCGAAACCGACAGCTCGCCAGGCTTCACCGGGCTTGGCGACCTCGGCGGCGCCGGGGCCGAAGGCGCGGTTGGCATCGGCGACGGCCAGGTTGTCGTTCGCCAGCACGTCGCTCTGCATCGCAGCCGGGCCGCTGAAACCGGTGGGATAGATCGTTGAAAGCGGACCGCGCGCCCAGGTCTCCTCCAGAACATCGTGAGCGGCGGGGCTGTTTTGCCGGACGAGATTGAACAGGGCGGCGGCGTCGCTGCGGAAACCGGCGGCATTCCCGTTCACCGGGGCTCCGGTCACGCTCGTTGCCCGCGTACTGAATTCCTGAAGAATCACATCGTCCCAGTGCTGCCCGCTCGCGAGGGAATGGGAGATGATGTTGCCGGTTCCATCAGTGGTGATTTTGTTGAGATGGTCGCCGAGCGTCCAGCCATAAATTGCCTGGGTGAAAATGTTGGGCTGCGAATGACCAT
Source organism: Humisphaera sp. (assembly GCA_025351525.1). Taxonomy (GTDB): domain Bacteria; phylum Planctomycetota; class Phycisphaerae; order Tepidisphaerales; family Tepidisphaeraceae; genus JANXVV01. The sequence continues at coordinate 4,322 of JANXVV010000224.1, forward strand.
CGGCGACGGCGATCTGGGCAACCAGCGACGGCACATCGTTGTAAGCCGTAAAACTGTTGCCGATAAATAGAAGTTGGCGAATGTCCGAGGGCAACGGAATGACTGGCGGAATGACAGGTGGGATCACGGGTGGAATGACCGAGATGCCGCCGGGGGTCGTCGCGCCTGCCGGCCCGGCGTATGCAGACACGCTTGAACCATTGACCGCCCGAATCCGGTAGTTGTACTGAGTGCCCGGCGCAACGGCTTTGTCATAGAAGCCGTGTAATCCTTTGCCTCTGGTCGCCGGCAGCAGGGCGATTTGGATGAAAGCCCCGCCTGCGGTTGATCGGTCCAACTGAAATCCCTTTTCATTCGTCGAGCGGTCGATGTATTGGATCGCCACACTTGTCGGCGTCTGCCCGATCGCCGCCAATCCCGAAGGGGCGGCAGGCACGCTCAGCAGGCGGCGAACTTCCAACGATTCAAACAGTAAATGGCTCATCGCTTCTCGATTATACACGATGATCGCGTAATCGGTATCGATATTCCGTCATCAAAAAATGAGGTGGCATGGGCGTCTCACCCGTGCATTTATTCGACCAAAAGCACGGGCGAAACGCCCATGCCAACTAAATTCAAGCTTCCGAACCGAGGCTATGGCCGTCTACCACTTTTTTTGTCGCAAACACCGAACGTGTTCCGATAAATCATTGACGTGCCGTTGAAGCGGCCTGTGGCGCATTCAAACGGCACACGCCTGCACGAATGACAACGCCTGAACCGATCCCACGCAGAAGTCTTTTCCCCGGAGTCTTGTCGCCGCGACGAGAAGGAGATTTTCGATGAGCCGTCGTCCCCGGTCGTTAAAGAGTCAAACATCTTCCCGCAACACTTCCCGAACACGGAAGGCAGCGAGAAAGATTCTCTCGGAGATCGGCCTTTTGGAAGGGCTTGAGCATCGCACCCTGCTTTCGGCATCCACATACACCGTGACCACTGCGCAGGATGCCACGCTCAGCCCCGGCATCGTCTCCCTGCGCGATGCGATCAATCTGGCCAATGCCAACCCGGGCAGGATACGATCAACTTTAACATTCCCGGCACCGGGGTTTAGACGATTACTCTCCTGGCGGCGCTGCCGACGATTGCGGATGCCGTAATTCTCGATGGCACGACCCAAACGGGCTATGCCGGTAAACCTTTGATTCAGTTGAACGGCGGGGGGATGGCCGGCGACGGCCTGGTTATCACCGGCGGTGATACCACCGTTCAGGGACTGGCGATCGACAATTTCAGGGGCGTAGGGATCAATCTCTTGGTGCTTGGCAACAATACCATCACGGGCAACTACGTCGGGATTAACCCCGCCGGGACACTGGCGGCGGGGAATGGCGAGGGCATCGTCGTCCAGTCGGATGGCAATGTCATCGGTCTGCCCAGCGGGAAAAACGTGATCTCGGGCAATTCATTGAACGGTGTTCGCGTCACCGGCGGTACCGGAATCTCGGCGGATCGGAACTCGATTTCCAATAATCTGATCGGAACCGATGCCACCGGTGAAATTGCGGTCAATAACGGTGTGGGCGTCACACTCGACAACATCTCCAACACGTTGGTCAACGCCAATGTCATCTCCGGAAATAGCGGCGACGGCATCGACCTCGTCAACAGCCTCGGCAGTTTCAACACCCTGCAGGCCAACCGCATCGGTGTGAATCTGGGCGGCACTCTGGCCCTTGGCAACGGTGGGAATGGCATTAGCATCAGCAACAGCGGCGGCACGCTTGTCCATGATTCCGTGAGCAACACCGATAGCGTGGTCCGTGGCATTCTCATCGGCGGGATGCACGCCAACGGCAACATCATTTCCGCCAACGCCGACGGCGTGGCGCTCAATCACGGAACCTATGTCACGATCGCCGGCAACAACATCGGCACTGATTCCACCGGCGCAACCTCCACAGACGCCAACGCAGCCAGTCTGGGCAACGCGGGCAACGGTGTGAATCTATCCACCGGCTCGCACGATATCACCGTCGGCGGCACCTCATCCGACTTGCGGAATGTCATTGATGGTGGATTCGGCAACGGAATGCAAATTTCCACAGGTGCCACCGCGAACAATCTCATCACCGGCAATTACATCGGTGCCGATGAAAGCGGCACGGTGGCTTTGGGCGGCTACGGCAGCGGGGTCTACATCACATCGGCGGGTTCGACGATCAGCGGCAATCTGATCTCCGGCAGCGCGGGCGGCGCAGGCATTTATCTGCTGGCGGCGGCAACGGTGCAGGGGAATCTGATCGGCACTCAGGCGGATGGTGTCTCCGCTTTGCCGAATAATACGGACGGCATCTATGTCGCTTCCAACGGCAGCCTGATCAGGGGCGGGGCCGGGCAGGGCAATGTGATCGCCTTCAATGCCGTCAACGGCATCAACATAAAAAGCGGGGTGCAAAATTCCATTCGCGGGAATTCGATCTTCGGCAATACCGCTTTGGGAATCGACCTCGGTGGCGATGGAGTCACCGCGAACGGACCCGTCAACACCACGCGGACCGGCGCGAACACGCTGTTGAATCACCCCGTGCTGTCGACCGCCATCCACTCGATTTCGACGCCGTCCACCACTGTCTCCGGGTCATTCGCGGGCTTGGCGTCGACGACTTACACGATCGAATTCTTCAGCAACAATGTCGCCGATCCGTCCGGTTCGGGCCAGGGTAAAACGTACCTGGGCAGCACGACCGTCACGACCAACAGCGCGGGCAACGGAAGTTTCTCGGCGACGGTCGCCGCACTTCCGGGCGGTCAACCGTTCGTCACCTCAACCGCGACGGACGCAGCGGGCAACACTTCGGAATTTTCCAATGCCGTGCAGGTCATGGTGGGTGCCCCGCAGGCCACGACGCGAACGCAGCTGACCTCGAGCGCCGCAACCGTCACAATCGGAACCCCCGTCATTTTCACCGCCACCGTCATGCGTTCCGGCAGCACCACGCCCGGCGGCACGGTCACGTTTCACGAAGTGTTTTCCGGCGGGGGCACCAGCAATCTCGGCACGGTGGCATTCACCGGCGGTCCGGTGTCGATCTCGGTTTCCACTCTTTCCATCGGCACGCACAACATCATTGCCGTCTACAGTGGCGACGCCAATTACAGCACAAGCACCTCCGATCCGCTGGTGGAGACGATCAAATCCAACACGGCGACGATCAACGGAAACACCTTCCGCGATACCACCGGCGACGGGCTCAGTAGTGATGATGGAGCGATGGCCGGGGTGACGATCAACCTCTATCGCGACACCAACAACAACGGCACCCTCGACGGGGGAGACGGCGCACCGGTGGCCCATCTGGTCACCAATTCCACCGGCGGGTATAGCTTCGGTAACCTGCCCGCCGGGCGGTATTTCGTGCAGGAAGTCACACCGACCGGTTACATCCGCACGGCGCCGGCGCTCAGCACGTACTACACCGTCAACTCGACCGCCGGCACGGTCTATTCCGGGCGCGACTTCGACAACTACATGATGTGCAACGATCGGCAGTTTGTCAGCGGCATCTCCTACAGCGTAAACGGTAACAACTCCTGGTTCGCCGACCTGCGCGGTCATATCCATGAAGGCGACACGGTCAAAGTGCGCTTCACCGTTGCCATCAATCACACCGCCACGCTGACGCTGGTGAGCTACACCGCGCCGGGCAGCAGTTTCGATGCGAACAAGGCGTCGTTACAGGCGGTCTATCAGTTCGCCACCGGCATATTTACCGCAGGCTACCACACGATGCAGGTGACGATTCCCCGATGCTATTTCCAAGTGGACTTTGTGTGCGGCGACTACATCGACCGCTTCGGCCCCGCCGGGAGCAATGTGTTCTACTCGGCCCAGAACCGGCTGATCAGTGCCGACAACGGCGGGATCCACGCGCAATTGCTGTCGCTGCTGGGTGCGACGGATGATTCATCGCTGAATACCTGATTTGCCGTATCTTCTTATTTAGCCGTTTCGCTTGCAAAGCGCGTCCAGCGGGATGAGCGCCGGACACGTCTCGCAAGCGAGACGGCCAAATAATTCGAACATTTCTTTCGTGACTTCGGTATCTCTCTTCGAGTATCATCGACCATTGCAGGGCTGATGTAAGCGGCATAAGCGCAGTGGCCGCGCGTTGTTGATCTGGAGGTCCGAGTGCATTTTTCTTCGATTTTTCGCCGTTGTTTGAGCGGTGGGTTTGCGGCGGTAGCCGCCGGCTTTTTTCCCGATACGTCGTATGCCTGTCTGAATACCAACACGCCCGAGCCTTGCCAATGCATTGAAAAAATGCTGATGGCAAGTGCAGGCGGTCCGTTTCATGTGATGACGCCATCGCTCAGCGGGGGTGCCTCGTCACTGGCCGTCAAACCCGCTGCGGCATCGGTCGATTTATATGCCGGTGATTTCAAGGGAAAAAACTACTATTCACAAACCCCTGCTGATTCTTCCGGGACGGGCAATATCACCGTGACTTCCGGCGATACCATCACTTGGACCATCGACCCAGGCAATAAATCGTGGCATAGCATCACCTCACTTCCCAATGCGCCAGAGCAATTTGATTCAAGCATCATGTCCTCGGGCGGTGACTCTTTTAGCCATACGTTTATCATTCCGGGCGAATACGGCTACTACTGTGAAAATCACGCGAGCTTCAATGTAATTGGTGGCGTAGTGGTCACAACCGGATCGCAGGTGGGAACCATCACAGTCGTCGCAACGCCTGAACCGGGAACCATCTCAATTCTAGGGGTTGTCGCCCTCTTCGGACTGATCCACAGGCGGCGGAGAATGACGAATTAAAAGTATCTATTCAGTCTGGTGAGGATTGGAGAGCGAATGTCCTAGTGCTACGTCCAGACTAAATTTTCGGATAGAGCCGCTTGAGCTTCGTTCTTGCCTTTTCGATGGTGAACTGCCAATCGACGGCACGTTGCTTTTCGTTCACTCGGGCCGACCACGCCGCGATCTCCGGTTGCAGAGT
>JANXVV010000234.1 GCA_025351525.1 Humisphaera sp.
TTTGCAACCCGTTCCTAACAACTGGCAACTAACAACTAACAACTGGCAACTAACAACTAACAACTAACAACTAACAACTAACCCTCACTTCTGCCCTGCATACGCCACATAGTTTCCCGGCATGGGGATCGGGTATTTGCCGTTTTCATCGGGGACGGTGGGGGGTTTGGCGTCGAACGAGAACTCTGCGGGCATGAGGCTGGGGCCGTTCTTGAGCGCATCATCCCAACGACAGATCTTGCCGCTGTAGGTCGCCATGCGGCCGAGGATCGACGTCATCGTGCTGTGTGCGCCGTACTCGGCTTCGCTGTAGGCGATGTCGTTGCGGATGGCGTGCTGCAGGTCATCGTGCTCCTGCTGATAGGGATCCTTGCCCTTGGCATCCGACTTCCACTTGCCGCCGCCGATCAGATCGAACCTGTGGCCGCTGATGTCGGCGGTGCCTTTGGTGCCGTGGGCGTACTCGGTGACGCTGTTCCAGCACTTCTGCTGATGGCGACATTCGCTGAGCAGTTTCGTGCCATCGGCATAGGTGTACTCGACCATGTGGTGATCGTAGATTTCACCCGAGTCGATGCCGGTGTCGACCTGCTTGCCGCCGACGCCCTGGGCTTCGACGGGGTGACCGTTCTTGACCCAGTTGATCACGTCGAGGTTGTGGATGTGCTGCTCGTTGATGTGGTCGCCGCACAGCCAGTTGAAGTAGTACCAGTTGCGCATCTGGTATTCCATTTCCGTCAGCGGCTCGACGGGCTTGCCGGCCTTCCTGGCGGCGGCTTCCTTCCGCTCCATCAGCGAAGCGCGCTGACGAACCCAGGGGCGGGTTCCGTTCCAGTAAGCGCGCATCAGGATCAGATCGCCGATCGCACCATCCTGGATGCGCTTGACGGTGTCGATGTAGGGGGCCTGGTGATGCCGTTGCAGGCCGATGCCCACCTTCAGATTCTTCTTTTTCGCTTCGATCGCCGCAGCCAGAAACCGGCGGATGCCGGCGGCATCGGTGGCGACGGGCTTTTCGGCGAAGATGTTTTTCCCCTTCTCGACGGCATATTCAAAATGGATCGGACGGAAGCCGGGCGGCGTGGCGATGACCACCATGTCGATCCCCGAATCGATCACCCGCTTGTAGGCGTCGAACCCGCTGAAGATCGTCTCATCGGTCACCTTCACCTTGTCGGGGGAGTCTTTGAATTTGGCCTTCAACGCGCCGAGCGCGCTGCGGGCGTTGTCCTCGAACGCATCGGCGACGGCGACGAGTTCGATGGGGCCCTGGTCGGTGCTAAGCGCCTGCCCGGCCGCCGCCGTGCCGCGCCCGCCGCAACCGATGAGGCCGACCTTGATCGTGTCACCGCTGGCGGCGTGGGCCGACTGGGCGATAAAACTGTTGACCATCGCCGTGCCGGCGATCATGGCCGAGGCTTTTAGAACGCCGCGGCGGGACTGATTGAAACTTTCCATCATGCCTGTCTCCTCATCTGGTTGGGTCCGCACCGCGGACCGGGTTGGGGGTTGTTGCCGAAAGGATATCAGATAGCGATTGCGTCTCGAACCTCGTGCCACGAGGGGAATTATTTCCCCGGCCCGACCAATTCGCGAATCTCGCGATCGCGCTGCTCGAGAATCTTGGCCGTGTATTCATCGTCGACGTTCCAGTACCGCAGTTTGTCCGCTTCAGACGGTTCCTTCGCCGGAGACATCACGCGAAAGCCGATCCAGAATCCATCGCTCAACCAGTGCGGGCTTTGCGGCAGTTGCGGATCCTTGATGTTCATCTTCTCGTTGGATCCGATGCGCGAAGCCGAGCGGCATTGCTCCGGGTCCGATTGGTAGCTTCCGCCGCGAATCACCCGGGGGTATTGCTGCGTGGGCCAGTTAATGGCTTCGTTCCACTTGACCGTTTTGCCGGCAAATTGTTTGTACCAGTCGGCGGCGTAACCGTCGATGCACCACTGGGCCACGTTGCCGTGCATGTCGAACAATCCCCAGGCATTGGGCTTGAGCGAACCGACTTCGCGATACGCCAGGTCGCCGCCTTTGTCGGAGTTGTCGATGAAGTTGCCGTACTCACCGAGCTGTTTGACATCGTCGCCGAAGCTGTAGGCGGTGGTGGTGCCGGCGCGGGCGGCGTATTCCCACTCGGCCTCGGTCGGCAGGCGATAGAAGTGGCCGGTCTTCTTGCTCAGCCATTTGGTGTATTGGCGGGCCGCGAATTGCGACATGATGACTGCCGGGAATTTTCCGCCTTCGCCCATCCGCTGCAAAATCGGGCCGGCTTCCAGCGTGTACATCGGGGTGGGATAGGTGACGGCATCGGCCATCTTATCCCTGGGGATCTTCGGTGCGGCTTTATCCGCCGACTGCAACCGATGATAATTCTCCAGGAACAGTTCGTACTCCGCCTGCGTGACGGCGCACGTTCCCATCCAGAACGGCTCCATCTGAACCGTGAACTGCGGGCCTTCATCCGACTTGCGCTTTTTCTCCGAGTCCGGGCTGCCCATCAGAAACGTGCCGCCGGGGATGGGGGCGAGATTGAAACTGACGGGGGTGCCTTCGATCTTTTGAGTGAAGGGTTTGCCTTCGATCAATTTTTCTACCGGCTTGTCTTGGGCGCGGGCGGACAAAGTCGTCAGCGCCAAAAACATCAACCCGACTCGCCGGACCAGACCGGCCTTTCGCTTGCATGTGGAAACGTTTGACATCACAACAGGTTCCTCTCAATCGGTGTTCTTTGGAAAAGCTCTCGCGTCACAGCATATATTATTACCTATGCCAATCAAAGTGTTGATCGCCGTAACGTGGATGCAGGGCCATCGCATTTGGCTTTCCGGTCCCCTCCCCCCATGTACTCATGGGGTGAGGGTTAGGGTGAGGGGTTTTTCTTCGTCGCGGGAAGAGGTGAGATTTCTCGATTCGTCGAACGAAAAAGGCAAGACCCCTCACCCTAACCCTCCCCCCGGAGTACCGGGGGGAGGGGACCGGAAATTTTCGATACGATGGTTCTGGGCGTTCCTGCTTATTTTCTGTCTCAGCGCCGCAGGTTGCCAAACGCATCTGGAGAAGTACGAATTCGTCCGCCCCGAGATGGGCACCGTCTTCCAGGTCGTGGTGTACGCCCCGGATGCGGCAGCGGCAAAACGGGGGGCGGATGCGGTATTTGCCCGCGCGGACGAACTGAACGCGCTGTTGAGCGACTACGATCCGAAGAGCGAGATCAGTCGCCTTTCGCGCCTGACTGATTCCGGCCCGATGACCGCGCCGGTGGCTGTCGGCCATGATCTGTGGCGGATCATCGAGCGCGCGGTGGAAGCTTCCCGCCGCTCGAACGGAGCCTTTGACATCACGATCGGCCCGTGCGTGAAACTCTGGCGTCGCTCGCATCAGATGGGCGAGCTTCCCAACCCCGAACGACTGGCTGAGGCGCGAAAATCGGTCGGCTGGGAGGCGATTAAGCTCTTCCCCGAAACCCATTCCGTCCAACTGCTGAAACCGAAAATGCGGCTGGATGTCGGCGGCATCGCCAAGGGGTACACCGCGATGGAAATGGTCCGCATGCTGCGAGAGCGCGGCCTGCCCCGCGCCATGGCCGGTGCGGCGGGGGACATCGCCGTCGGGGATCCGCCGCCCGGCAAATCGAATTGGCGCATCGCCGTCCAAGCCTTGGAACAACCGGACAAAAGCGCCGGTTACGTCGAGCTGCACAACGCCTCGGTCTCGACCAGCGGCGACACCGAGCGGTACATCCTCATCGACGGAACTCGCTATTCCCACATCATCGATCCCCGCACCGGCCTCGGCCTCACCCACCGGATCGGCGCCACGGTGATCGCCACCGATGGGACGACGGCGGATTGGATGTCCAAACCCCTCAGCGTGCTGGGGCCGGAGGAAGGACTGCGGCTGATCGAAAGCACTCCCGGAGCGGCGGCGCGGGTGGTGACGATCGAGGGGAAGCAAACCAAAGTCTATGAATCAAATCATTGGCGCGAATTTCAGTCCGCTTCGGTCCCTTGATTTCCTCAGGCGAGTACGGTCTGTGAAGGTTGACGCAGTATGGACTGCTGGCCCATCCTATGAATTGGTTCACAAGCGCGCATGATGACAAAGGTGCGAAATGATCTGAAAACTTTAATGCCCACCCACCCGATAAATGCTTTCCGACCTTTACAGCAGTCCCTGATTTGGATGCTGGCCGCATTGACCGCGATCGGATATTGGTGCGCGTTCTCGCTCCATGCCGGGCCGGCGGCCATCCTGCTGTCGTTGCCCTGCCTTTTCTGTCTGGCGCGAGTACGCACCTCCCGACAGGCATTTTACGTGGGCCTGGCCGTGGGGATTGCGATGTACGCGCCGCACCTGTTGTTCTTCAAAGCGGTTTTCGGGCCGCGCGGTTTGCTGCTTTGGTTGATCGCGGGATTCCCCATTGGCATATTCCTCCTGCTTCTGAATCATGCGCATCGACGACTCGGACCCGCATGGACGCTTTTCTTGACGCCGATACTCTGGACCGGCATCGAATATTTTCGCAGTGAGCTTTACTACCTGCGATTCGCGTGGCTACTCCCCGGACAGGTTGCAGCATTTCTGCCGGGAGTCCGATGGGCCGCCGTTGGCGTCTATGGGCTGGGGTTTGTGTACGCGCTCGCCGCGGCCCTGGCGGTTGGGCCCCGCCCGATCATCCGAGGCATCGGACTTGCCGCGCTAATCGGTCTGGCGCTGCTGATGTATGTCCCGGCGCACTCATTCATACGGGTCGAAAGTGATTTGCACGTCGCCGGAATGCAACTTGAATTCCCCGATGAAAACACGACGGCGGCACAACTCGATCGTTTGGCGAACGCGCACCCTGAGGCGCAAATTCTTGTGCTGAGCGAGTTGACGTTTCTCGGCCCTGTGCCGTCCGGCGTTCGGGAGGTGATTCAAAAACATCGTCGCTATCTGATTGTCGGCGGCACTCGAACACTCGATGACGGTCAGTTTTACAACACGGCATTTGTGATTGGACCGGACGGGCGGGATGTTTTCAATCAGGCCAAATCCGTGCCGGTGCAATTTATGAGTGATGGCCGGCCCGCCGTCGACCGACAGGTGTGGAATTCACCCTGGGGTAAAATCGGCATCGCTGTCTGCTACGACTTGAGCTATGCGGGCATCATGGATGATTTCGTCCGCCAAGGCGCGCAAGGACTCATTATTCCCACGATGGATCTTGCCGGCTGGGGCGAATACGAAAGGCGGATGTTGCACGGTCGAATGGCGCCGATTCGTTCCGCCGAATATGGCATCCCCACATTCGGCGTATGGAGCTCGGGAATATCACAACTGACGGATCGTTCGGGCCGTGTGATCGCCACTGCGGCCTATCCCGGGCAGGAAGAAATGATCGCCGGACCCTTCGATCTATCCAGGACGGGCCGACTCCCACCGGATCGATTTTTAGCCCTGCTCTGCACCGTTATCACGGGGGCATTCATCGTCTATCTGTTAGCAATGCACCTGAAGCAAAGTCGTGAAATTAAAAGGCATCAGGCGCTTTGAATACGCTGGCAGGGGCATCATCTCGATGAAAATGCCCTGTTTTGTAAGAACGATTTACTTCGAGTACGCGCCGGTCTTCACCGCGATCTTCTCCTCCGTATGTTGAACCTTGTTCATCGCCTTCGCTTCATCCTCGTGAATTTTATCCCTGTCCACCGTCAGCGTGACGTTGGTCTTGCCGCCCTGGCCTTCGGAGGCGAGTTGAAACCAGCCGCGTTGAAATCCAATGGCGGAAATGCCGACGACGGCAAGCACGAGGAGGATCAGGATCTTTTTCATGGGCGGTTCTCCGGTGAAGAGTGAGTGGTGAATCAGAATAGGTCGACTATTAGATCCACATCCGATTTACCTTGAACACGTTAGTTGACCTTTCGACCCGCAGCCATTGGAATCGGATCGTCTGTTTATAACCGGTTGCTTTATTCGATGGCCAACCCACCGCGTGGAGAATCGCTGTGACCGCGTTTCACGAACTGCTTGCCGACGAACAGATCGAAGCCGCATTCCCCTTGATGCGGCAACTTCGCCCGCACCTGTCGGCAGCGACATTTCTGTCGGCCGTCCGCGCGCAACAGGCCGAGGGCTACCGACTTTTCGGCGGCGAAGTCGACTCGTCCCTCGTCGTGCTCGCGGGGGTGCGCGAAACTCGAACCCTCCTGCGCGGCCTCCATCTCTTCGTCGACGATCTGGTGACGCTTCAATCTTCACAAGGCCGGGGGCATGGGAAAGCGATGCTCCAATTCATGGTCGATCATGCACAAAGCCGGGGGCTCGAGCGAATCTATCTGGACAGCCGCGACACCGCACTGGGCTTCTATGAAAAACTCGGCTTTCAATCGCAGACCTCGGTGACGTGTTGGATCAAGGTTGCGACCGGCTTTCGGCTCTCACCACCTGAACACTAACGCGCGAAGTGGAACGCGACGGAAATTCCTTTTCTGATTTCTTCGCGTTCGCCTTCGCATTTTCGCGGTCGCTTCGGTGTGCCACCGGAAAGAGCGCG
>JANXVV010000249.1 GCA_025351525.1 Humisphaera sp.
TCTCTCTCTCTCTCTCTCTCTCTCTCTCTCTCTCTCTCTCTCTCTCGCTTGGATGACGATATTGACACGGCTGCAAGTGGTTTACGTAGAGCCTTTTTATTTGACGCTTCTAATATTCGAATTTAGCCCAAGCGTAAAAACTGGAGTAGCTCTGCAAATTCTGTCTGCTTCATTTTTCGCTCCTGTTTTGCATCCCTTCTATTCTTAATCCAACCGCCTTCGCGTAACTTTTTCCAAAGCTGAGGCGTTAGTTTTCGTTTATGAGATCCTTTAAATTGCTTAAAGGCTGCAAAGTGTCGCCCATCAGGCGTTCGCAATGTGTTGGTTGTCCGCGTCAAAACGACCTGCCGATATCCGCAGATGAAGCCTCATCTAACGCATCGTGCAGAAAAGCCTTGAGATTGTTTGGACCTGCATTCTCGATGACAGCGAGATTTCGGGCGATAGCTTTTGTCATGGCTGCCTTTCTCACCGACCAGGCTGCTTAGCGTATCGAATCAAAGCGACAACGCAATGCATCCCAATCGGCGCGAAATGTGGCAATCAGATCTTGTCCCGCCTACATAGAAGTATATACTTAATTCAGTGTACGAATTCAGGTGGAACGATTGGAATGTCGATCACATTGAAAAACACGACGTACGCGCGAATGCGGTCGAATACGTCGTAAACCACGCACGCTCACCTTATCCCAAGCGTGAGGGAGAGGGAAAGTACCGAGTGCGCGGACAAGCCCGCGACGGCCAATATCTTCAGGTCATTTACATTTTCAGCCCGGAAGATGTGGTTTACGTCATCCATGCTCGACCCTTAACCGACGCGGAAAAGCGAAACTTGCGCAGGACACGAAGATGAAACCGACTAACAACGACAAAAAGCGACCCGTAGGAACAGGGCATTCCTACTATGCGCGCTTCATGCGCATGACAGACGCCCAACGCGACGCCGAGGTTGCGCGATTCGATAATGAGGAACTCGGCACTCCCGGCCGTCCTTTGACTGCATCAGACAAAGCCCGTCATCGTCGAGCCAAGCGTGGCCGTCCAAAAGTGGGGAAGGGTGCCAAGCGCGTGCTGGTCACGATTGAGCGTGATCTTCTCACGCGAGTGGACTCGCTGGCCAAGCAGCAGGGAATCAGCCGAGCCCAACTTGTGGCCAGAGGGCTACAGCACGAGTTGGCGGTGGCTGGATAAACGCACGACATTCGAACTATAGCGATGTTCCCGCGACAGCGTCCCGAGTCTATTTGCCGCGAGGCCGATGCCTCACTTCAACGCTGCCGACCTCACGTAATCCGAGATCCCCCGGAACCCTCCGCGACGGGCGGGGTCTTCCAGCCGATACTTCTCGGCTGGAGTCAGCCGCAGATTGATTTGCTCGGTGCGGTGTTCGTCCGAAGCGGATGCGGGCATTTCCTCGCCGTTTTCGATCATGGTTGCGGCGGCGGTGACAACGACCGCGCGCGTTTTTTGAACGCATTTCGTCGGGTCCGCGCCGAAGCCGATGCACAACGGAAGTTCCACACACCGGCCAACCCACGCGTTTTCTTCCTTGTCGAATCGAACCGCGATCTGGTATTCCGCGACCGACCGATTGGCCTCGGCGAGTACTTTCGGGTCGAACGGGCGATCCAGCGCCTCAGCCTTGCGCACAGCGTTTTTCGGCTTGTTTGAAATAGACATGGGCTTCCTCACGATCGCGAATCGCACCGGACTGGGCATCCGAAAAGTATCCCTTGTATATCATCGATAGACAAGCCGGATCATCGGTGGCCCCACGGTGGCCGGATCAGCGACGCGACCGCATTGGCAGCGATCGCCGCGCGTTGGCTGGAAGTCGTCGACATACGAGGATTGTTTTTCAGTCATATAGGTCTCATTCTGCTCGAATCCAGCCTTTAAAATGTGTGACTCGACTGACACGCTGCGATCATACGCAAGAAGAATTATTCATTCATTTCGCTTATCCGCCCCTCGCAGGTATACTCGTCCGCAACACACAACGAGGAGACTCCCATGGCTTTTTCCCGTTCCCTTGCGACGCTTTGCCTCTTACCCGCGACCTTTGGTTTGATGCTCACCGGTTGCGCAAAGACCACCAGCACGGTCGGTCAGCGGGCCGCCAAGGAAGAGCCGCAGTTGGCGGCGGATGTGACGGGGCGGGTGCGCGAGATTCAGAATCGGGTCAATGACTTGGACGCCGCCAGCCAGCAGCTTCCCGGCAATTCGGAGCAGGCCAATCGTCAAATGATTGAACAGTGTTTCGGCGATCTGACTCGGCTTCTGCCGATGATCGAAGGGGATTATCAAAGCGGGGAGTTCCGCCAGGGCATTCGCGTTCTCGAAAGCGCGCGGCAGCAGTTGGCCTCCGGGTCGACCGACCTGGCCTCTGAACCCACCATCGGCCAAGGCCTTCGCGCTTCCCTCCGATTGCTTGAAAACCTCAACAGTTTCGTCTTCGGCCAGGATGGCGAGATCACCAAACGGATCGATGTCGTCCGCCAAAAGGTCGATCAACTCGACACCGCCCACGGCCCCCGGAACCGCGTCATCGCCTCCCAAGCCGTTCGCGGCACCGCAAGTGTTCTGCAACAAATGTCCGCCGCCCTGGTGGACCGAGCCGGCCTCGAAGGCAAGCCCACCACCAACCCTGCAACCAAGCCCGATGCCGGCGGAACGGCGATGGTTCGGTGAGGAAGTGGGGGAAGTGAGGAAGTGGAGGAAGTGAGGAAGTTGCCAGTAAAGATCAATCCAGCGTCTCATTCTTTCCCTCTTTCTTCACTAACAACTATCCACTAACAACTAACAACTTCTTCCAACTACTTCTTCATGCCCTGGACCTCTCTCTGCGAACTGACGGAACTCCGCGACGGGGAGGGAAAGTACGTTGAGGCGGGGGGATATCAACTGGCGGTCTTTTTGCATGAGGGCATCGTGCATGTGCTGGACAATCATTGCCCTCATGCCGGGGCGAATCTGGCGGGGGGGTGGATCAATGCCGGGTGCGTGGTGTGCCCGAAGCATGGATGGCCGTTCCATCTGGAAAATGGCCAACTTCGCGACAACCCGACGGTGGCGGTCGATATCTATCCGGTGCGATTGATGGAGCAAGCCGGGGAAACGACGCTCGTTCAAATTCAGTTGCCGGACCTTTGATTTATATATTGCGAGCCCGCCTTTTTATTGTTTAGCGGTGGTGCCGGAGGCCGCGTTTTCTTCCGATCGCAGGAAAATGCAGTGCATACTGAAGTGACTTGGCAGAAGTTCCAACAGTTATGGGCCGACGCATCTCAACCGATAAAGCGATAGATGGTCCTCCTTCGCGAAACATCCTCAGATCCTTTAATCTTTTCAAGTGCCGCCGGTGCCCTCACCGGCGGAAGGTTGCATGACCTCGGAAAACCGCCGGT
>JANXVV010000503.1 GCA_025351525.1 Humisphaera sp.
ATTTTTCTTGGGGATGCCTCGGGGCACGGGCTGGCGCCGGCCATGATCGTGTCGCAGGCTCGCACGCTGATCCGCGCCCTTTCCGAAATCAATGGCGATCCGCAATGGCTCCTGACGCGCGTGAACGCGCGGCTGACCAACGACATGGACGACAGCCGATTCGTCACCGCCTTCGCCGGTCGCGCCTCGCCCGAGGGTTGCATCCGCTGGTGGAGCGCCGGGCATGGACCGATCTTCGTGAGGCCCGCGCCGGATTCACCCATCGAGATATTGTTGCCGCAGTCTCCACCACTTGGTGTCGATCCCGACATGCCCGCGAGTGACCCCGACTGCATTCAACTCGCCCCCGGTGGTCAACTTTTCATCCTGAGCGATGGAATCTTCGAATCGCCCCGCGCCGACGACGGCGAGCTTTTTGGCATTCCCCGGCTCATCAATTTATTCAATGAAGGCATTCACGATTCCCCCGCTGATTTGATTGCCCGCATTCGCGCCGCGATGATTCAATGGCACGGGAGCGGCAATCCCGCCGATGACCAGACCGCCGTGATCGTGCGGCGAACGGCAAAGTAAATTATTGTTCCACGTCCATCGCAACCTTCGGTTGCGAATACCGGGCCGGGGACGGCCCGGCTCTGAAAGTGGATCGTTCTGAAAAATCGGGTTGCCACCGCCAAGCAGCCAAGCACATTGGCATTCCAAGGCACTGGACATCCCCTCCTTCCCCGGTTATTCTCCCCACCCCTTCCAAAACAAGGGACGTTTTATTGACGTGACCCGGTTGTCGGTCGCGCCGAGAGTTTGAAAGGAAATCATGGCCTACAAGTACAAGCCCAACAAGAGCGTCGGTAAGCGGTTCAAGGTCACCGGAACCGGGAAGCTGAAGCGGCGGCATACGCTGTCGACGCACCTTCGCAGCGTCCGTGACGGCAACAAGAAGCGTCACCTGGGCCGTCCGGCGATTCTGAACGAAGGGCATGCCCGCAACATGCGCGAGATGATGGGGATCAAGGGGAAGCGCCCCAATCGCGTCCGCCATCTCCGCGAGTTGAAGGCCGCCGCACTGGCTGCGACGCCGGTCGCGGAAAAAGCGGTGGCGTAAATTTTTTAAGTCAGCCCGTTGAGTTATCTCAGCGGGAATCACAAAGCGCCGGTGTGTCGCCGGCGCAGCTATGCCATCCCGACTGTTCGGGACAGTGCCTCTGGCTCCACATTTTCCGAAAGGATTGACCCATGCCCCGAGTTAGCGGCGGCCCGAAGCACGCCCGTAAACGTAAGCGCGTCCTCAAACGCGCCAGTGGTTTCGCCAACGCCCCCGGTACGCAGTATCGGCAGGCGATTGAGTTCACCCGTAAAGCCGACACCTATGCCACGCGCGATCGCCGCCAGAAAAAGCGTCATTTCCGGACGCTGTGGATCACGCGATTGAATGCGGCGTTGAAGATGCGCGGCATCAACTACAGCCGATTCATTCCCGCTGCGATTGCGGCGGGGATCGAGTTGAACCGCAAGATGCTCGCCGAACTGGCGATTGTGGATGTGGCCTCGTTCGACGCGATTGTCGAACTGGTCAAGCCGCACCTGCATGTGCATCAGACGGTTTGAGATTTTCCGAATGATTGAGAGTTTGATCGAGCCCGGCGTGATTCACGCCGGGCTTTTTTTAGGGACGTGCGGAGCGCCTCTTCTGCAAGCCGAGAGACGCTCCGCTGCGCGTCGCGGCTAACCGGTGCGGCACTGGAATGTTGTAAAACTTTTTCAATCCTTCAGCGAATCGCCGATGCGCTGATGGCTGTCCTTCCGCCATTCCGGCGCGGTGCCGGCGGCGATGTCCGGGAAAAAGTCCCCGAGATTTTCTCGGCGGATGCCCCACAGACCGAACAGTTTCACGCCGGGCGTGTCCACCACCGCGCCGCCGAAATCCAGCACATATCGGCGGGCGGAAGTCGTGGTGTGCCGGCCCTTGCCGGTATAGCCGCTGATCGCCCCGACGCGAATATCGATCTGGGGTTGCAGCGCCATCACCAGGCTGCTCTTGCCCACGCCGCTATGACCGGCCAGCACGGTCGTGCGGTCGCGCAGCAGATGGCGCATGTCTTCCAATCCCGCGCCGCTCTGAATGCTGGCGTGGAATGAGGCGATGCCCAGAGACTGGTAATGGGCCAGCGCCTCGATCGCGAAAGGCATCTCCTTCTGCGCAGTTTTATCGGTGTCGACCAGATCGATCTTGTTGAGGCAGACCGTCGGTTTCAATCCACCTCCCTCGGCGGCGATAATCATCCGGTCGATCAATCCCCATTTCACGGTGGGCTGAGCGAGGCTCACCACGATCAGCATCTGCTGAGCGTTGGCGACGATCGGATGTTGAATCTGTCCCTTGAAACTGTCGGCCCGCGTCAAAACCGTGTCGCGCGGCAAGACTTTCTCCAGCACCGCCTCCGGCTTGCCGGTGTCGTGCAGGATTCCGGTCACGCGAAATCGAACTCGGTCGCCCACGACCAGAGCGGTGGGCGAGACTTTGTTCATCGTTTTGCGAACGACACAGAGATAGGTGACGCCGTCGTGCAGCACGTCGCAAAAAAGAGAATGAACCTGCGTGACTTCGCCCAGCGGCAGGGCATCCAGGTCGCCCGTGAAAGCCGCGTCCGCCGCCCGCATGGCGGAGGTCTTCAGGATCTTGTTCTGCTCCGCCGAGGCATTGCGGCTGGTGAAATGCTGATGCTGGGCCACCCGATCGCTGTCCAGATCCTCATCGAGCTGACCCGTGAAATAGCGGGAGGTCAGATCTTTTTCCCGCGGAGTTTTTTTAGGTTTACCGGGCATCGGTCAAACATCGTCGACCGGGAGCGACACACATGCAAGGCGCGCTTACATTGGGGTGGCCTCATAACAGGGCCATCGCATTTGGCTTTCCGGTGATTGACAATTGCTTTCCTAAGACCGTAAACTTGTTTCCGTGGTAACTCCCGTTTCCCGAATTATCGCTGGCTTCACCGCGTTATTCGTGTTGCAATGCGGGATCTATTGCGCTTGCGGGACGGCCTCCGCTGCATTTATTTCTCCTTGCCATCAGGCTGTTTCTACTCCGGCTGAGCCGGGATTTAAAGTAGAAGATTCCGACCTGCCCTCAAAATGTGCCGAGCATCATACCTCGATCGCTGAAAGCAGTCGGCATGCGCCATCCACCCCTGTTCCTTTGCGGCATACCGGTGAACACAGTCGCGATACGTGTTCCCATTGCCAACCTTCCCTCACTGCCCGCGAGGCAGGCACTGTTGTCAATCCCATCGCCCCTGCTACGTTGCTGGGAGGTATCGAGCCTATCCCGAATTCGAGTCTCATCGACTCTTTTAGAATATCGCAAATCCGTTTCCTTTTAGGACTCCCGCCACCTGTGCCTTGCGAAACACTTCTCGGTCTGCACTGCGCGCTGACCACCTGACTTAAACCAATCGGATTCGGTTTCGCCGGATTGATCTCCGTGTGCGAACCGGTCTGTTGCGCCCTGACGGCGCATGAATCGTTTCAATCATTTCAATCACACGTTCCCCCGCACCCTCTCAAAATTGAACGAAGGAGTTTTGCAATGCTTCCGCGAACCAATGTAATAGTCGTTTGCAATTTACTGATTGCCGGCTGCGCGATACCCGCAGAGCCGCGCTTCGGAAATAACCATCCTGCAAGTCCACAAGCGAGCGAGGCACCCGTGCTGCCGACCTCTCTAACTCTGGCCCCCGAAAATTCAGCAGCTGCGAACTCAGACGAGATGCCGAGAAAACAGACGCAGATGAAGTCGGGTGGAGCAATGGATCACAGCCATATGAATCACAGCGAAATGCCGGGTATGAAACAGGACGAGATGCCGGGCAAAAAGTGAATCATCGTAAACATTGGTTCAGGATTGTCAGAAAGATTGGAAGGATTGGTTCAGCGATGCTCAAAACAAAGGGAATAGCGGTGACGATTTTGACCGGTGTGCTTGGAGGCTGCGCGACTGTCCCGCGTGAAGCAGGGTTCGGTGACGTGCAAAAGTCGGTTGCGGAGCGCACGGGCCATTGGGTTCAATGGCGAGGCCGCTCCGCCGACGACGCGGCGGTCGATCAACGAGTGCTATCGCTTTTGCAA
>JANXVV010000274.1 GCA_025351525.1 Humisphaera sp.
TAGGCCTCTTAAAACCCGGGAGTTATTTACATCTTATTTCCTAATAGCCGTGGGCGGCGGCCCCGGGGCTGCCGCCCACGGCTATCAATGAAGCGGAACACTACTCCGAATTGCAAACCGTTCCAAGCTACCGCCCAAGGCGAACGATGTCGATGGAGGTCATCTTCAAAACTCTTTCCCCATTCCGCAGTACATCTTGTTATGCACCGTCGACGCTTCATCATTCTCCTCTTCATCGCCTGCCTGTTTTCGCCCCGGCCACTGTCGGCCGCAACCACTCAGCCCGCCTTGCCGAACGTCAGTTTTCGTCGCGAGATCGCCCCGCTTTTGCTCGAGCAATGTCAGGATTGTCACGGAGCTCAAAAATCCAAGGGCGGTTATCGACTGGAAACTTTCGAGCATTTGAACCAATCGGGCGACAGCGACGCCAGGCCCATCGTGCCCGGCAAACCGCTCGACAGCGAGTTCTATCGTTTGATCGCGACGCATGATGAAGACGACCGCATGCCGAAAAAGGCGGAGCGCCTTCCCGAGGCGCAGATCGCCCTGATTCGGCGTTGGATCGAGCAAGGTGCGGCATTTGACGGCCCCAGTCCATCGGCGTCGTTGACTTCGATGGTGGCGGATGTCGAGCATCCCACCCCGCCAAAGGTTTATACCCAGGCCATCCCGATCACCGCGATGGCGTTCAACCCGGACGGCACCGAATTGGCGGTAGGCGGATATCACGAAATCACGATCTGGAATCCGACTGACGGAAAGTTGGTGGGCCGCATTCAGAAACTTCCGGAACGAACGTATGGACTTTGCTATTCACCCGATGGAAAACGGCTGGCTGCCGCTTCGGGCAATCCCGGTTCGCTGGGTGAAGTTCGGCTGTGCGATCCGGTCAACCGCCGTGCCGGGAAAGTGCTCGATCGAATCGCCGATGTGATGCTCGCCGTCCGCTTCAGCCCGGATGGTTCGCGCCTGGCGGCGGGCGGTTCCGACAATTCAATCCGAATCTACAACATCGCCGGTCAAAAACGCGAACGGTTGATCGAGCAGCATGGGGATTGGGTGAACGACATTGCCTTCAGCCCGGACGGCACCCGATTGGTGTCGGCGAGTCGCGATAAATCCGCCCGCGTGTTTGACGTCGGCACCGGCGCGATGCTGGCCGCTTATTTGGGACATGAAGAGGCGGTGCTGGGCGCAGCGTGGGATCCGACGGGCAAGCTTGTTTACAGCGCCGGACACGATCGAAAAATCCACGTCTGGGATCCACTCGAAGATAAAAAGAAGGCGATTGAGATTGCGGGCTTCACCGCCGATCCTTTCAAAATGGAGACGGCGATGGGATGGCTCTTCTGCCCGTCCGCCGATGGAATCGTCCGACAATATTCGTTGGCGAACCGCGAGTTGGTGCGGACGTACCCGCGCAGCGCCGAATGGATCTATTGCGTGGCGGTGGATGCGGGAACCCGGCATCTTGCGGTCGGTTGCGGGGACGGCAAAGTGCAACTGTGGGATGTGGATGAGGCGGAGTTACTGAATGAATTTACCGCAGCGCCGGGCTGGGTGCGGCGATAACCTGATTTACGATTTAGGATGGGAACCTCAATAACTTCCGCATCTGGATCAGGTGCCTCAGGTTGCGGTACTCCGAGACCTGTGCCGGCTTGGCCGAAAGACACAGGTCTCGGAATACCGCGACCTGTGGCACCCGCGCGTCTGATATCCCGGAAGTTATTGCGGACCGGTTCCTGAATGTGTGTTGATTCCGCTTACGGCTTAGCCGTCCAGTCTGTTGCGGACACGACAAGGGCACGAGAAACACGCAGTCCCGATCATTTCGGTTGCAACTGATTCAGCGTGTAATACGCATGGGCGTTTTTCAACTCCGTCCCATCCACCGCCTTCAACCCGTTCACCGTCAGATCGTACACCTTGCCGACCAATAATTCCGGCAGCACAAGCGACACCTTCAGGCCATCTTCCGACACCGCCACGGACGCCATTTTCACCGGCGTTTTATCCGCCTCGGGCGACCCGTAATCGTGGTGATAGATCATGTGCCAATGCAGCAGCGACCAGGTCTTCACGTCCGCCGCCGCGACTTTGTCGATGGGTTTCGTGAACGTCAGATCGAAACCGGTTTTCGTCAATGACATCGATTGAATCTCGAACGGCATCTCCCCGGTGAAACTGATGCGGGCCAGCCCCGATGAACCTTTCACCCAACCCCGATCCGTCAACCCGACGATCAAACTTCCATCCGGCGAGAACAGCAAACGATTCGCGCCCTGCAAATCCGGATGGCGTAGGAACGGATAGCACGCACCCTGCCATTCACCGTTCACTTTCTCGATCGTCGCCCGCATCACCAGCGGGTACTGCACATCGCCGATGAAAATCTGACCGGGGAAGGGCCCGAATTTCCCACCGCTGGTGTCCCACGTCGGCTGTGAAAGACTCTGCCCCATCCGCCCGTACGGAAACACGATCGCCGGTGGGGTTTTCTTCTTTTCCAATTCCTCCAACGGCACCGATTTCGGATCGCGACCGTTCCAGTCCTTCGTGAAAATCATGCTGCTGGGATTGCCGTAAAAACATCCCTCTTTCAAATGCCCGAGCCAGCACGCCCCGACCCATTCACCCTGATTGTCGGCGAAGAAAATATCCCCGTCCGGGCTCGCCGCCAAACCGTTCGGCGACCGCAGGCCGTAGGCGAACGGCGCAAATTTCCCGTCGCTCGCATTCGGTTTCTCGCTGCGAAACGCCCAGCCCCGATAAGGCGTCTCGGTGTGCGCGCCCATGTACGGCCCGCCGAAACCATCCGGCGCGTGGGAAAGATTCAACGTGAAATAAAGGTAGCCGTCCTTATCCTTCGCCGGCCCGTAGGCGAACTCGTGATAGTTCCCGCTGAAACCGAATTTCGCGGCGACCGTTTCATACCGATCCGCAACGCCCGCCTCTTTGGAATCGACCAGATGCGTCAACTCCGGGCGCTGCATGACGTAGACATCATTTTTGTCGCCATGCACCAATCCGAGAGCTTCCTGCAAACCGCTGGCGAACAGCCTCCATTGGCTGCCGGACAGCGACCAGACCTCGCCGCGCCGGGTGCAAACCATCAACCGGCCATCCGGCATCCAGTCCATCCCACCGACTTCGAGCGGTGCATTTTCCGGGCCGGGAATCTGGGTGATCTTGTAGCTTTCCTTCGGAGCGTCCGCCGCACACACATTCAATGCGACGCAAAAAAACGTTGCAATCGTCAATGCCATTTTGAAATTCATTTGAACTCCTTCACCGTCAGCGTGATCGTCAGCTTTACCTTGCCACCGGCGCTCTTCAACACCTGACCGGCCACTTTCACCTTCGCGGTGGTCACTTGCGCGGGTTCGAGCTGACCATTCATCACTGAATATGTCACTCCCGCTTCATCGACCACCGATAGCGTGACCGGCTTGCCCCCGGAATCCAACTCGAACGTCCGCACAAGCCCCAGTTGCTTTTCCGGTGTGGTGATGACCTCGCGCACTTCCACCTCGCCGACGCGATACACAAACTGCGGCTTCCCTTCGACGATCGAGTAACCCATGAATTCACGAATCGCCGGCTCTTCCGAATCACCGATGCGAAGCGGTTGGATTGCGTTCGTGTAGAACCGCTTGCCGAGCACCTTGACCATGTTCCCGCCGCGCCCCGACCAACTGGGCTGCATGTCGAGAAACCCACCGGTCCAGGCATATTTCAGCATGCACGTATCCGCGTCAAAACAGTAGTTGATCAGTCCCGGCAGTCCGACCGCGATGCCGCGCGGGAGATTGTGCCCACCCTCCGCACCCGGCAAAAACGCCCGCAAAATCACCGGTTCATCGTGAACCGCCACCTGATAATTATTCTTATCCACCCACCCGACCGGCGGCGGCATGTTCTCGCCCATCGCCACATACCGGAAAATCTCCTCCACCTTCGCATGCGCCTCAACCACCGGCATACCCTCGAAGAAACTGGGCATCGGTGTGGACGGCGAAACTCGTTTTGGGTCGAGCACCCAACGGCGGAAGTGGTCTGGCCGCAGACGATTGGCGACGGTCGTGATATCAGGCCCGCGCGTGTCGTCGATCACATTCGGCTTGGCCCCGGCGAACCCGTGACAGGTGATGCAGCCAAACCCGCCCGCACCATTTCCCAGTAATTTCTGCCCGGCGGCGATCTCATCCCTCGTCGGAACCGGCAACGGTTCAACTTCACCCGCCCCGCTGGCCGCCACGGCAAATGCCGGCATGTCTCCGATTGACGCCGCATCAAACTCGGGCATCCGCCGTCGCAACCACGGCCGCACCCGCCGTTTTTGAGTCAGCACTTCACCGATCCATTCCCCGCGCAACCGCCCGCCCACATTCGTCAACTGC
>JANXVV010000312.1 GCA_025351525.1 Humisphaera sp.
GGATTACCCGGCGTACCGGGCCAAAGGCTGGCCGATCGGATCGGGAGAAACCGAAGCGGCCGTCAAGCAGTTCAACAAACGTGTGAAAGGGACCGAGCAGTTCTGGAATGAGTCGGGCATCGAGCCGATTCTCAGCCTGCGTGCGGCCTGGATCAGCCAGGACGATCGATGGCAACGCTATTGGGAAAACCGGCCAGCGTATGTCAACTGAATGTCGCCTAAAGTGTCACGGACCCCCGCATTGGGCAACCTCTTTGGTCTAGCTCGGTGTTTGTGAACTTTCGCGTAGCATGGGCTACCAGCCCGTGTTTTTAAATTGGAAACATGGGCTGGCAGCCCATGCTACGACATCATTCATAAACTCTGAATTTCACTGGAATCCCCCCATGACCGAGATCGAAAAACTCAAGCAGGTCCCCCTTTTCAGCACGATGGACGAGCAGGAAATTCTCGGCGTTCGCCGGATCATGGAGCAAAATAATTTCGCCCCCGGGCAGGTGATTCTCCGCGAAGGGGAGCCGGGCGAGGATTTTCACGTCATCCTCGAAGGCAACGTAGAATTCCTCACCCAGGATGCCGGCGGAGGTGAAGTGCTGCTGGACGAAGCCGGGCCGGGGGGATTCTTCGGCGAGCTTTCCATGCTGACCGGCGAGCCGCGCTCGGCGCGGGTGCGGGCGGTCGGGCCGGTGAAGACGCTGGCGTTGGATCGCCTTGAATTCACCGAGTTTCTTCTAAAACATCCCCACGCCGCCATTGATGTGCTGACGGTTCTCGGGCGGCGACTGCACCGCTCCGATCAACTGATCCGCAAATCCGTGAGCCAAAACGTGAATCAGATCGAAGACAAGCAGATGACTTTCGGCCAGCGTCTCAGCGATTCATTCGCGGCGATGATGGGCAGTTGGAAATTCATTATCGTGCAGAGCGTGTTGCTGGCGATCTGGGTCTCGTGGAACGCGGTGGCCGGCATTCATAACAACAATCATCCCGATCACAAATGGTTTTTGTGGGATGAATATCCGTTCATCTTTTTGAATCTGGCACTATCGTTTCAGGCCGCGTATGCCGCCCCGATTATCATGATGAGTCAGAACCGGTCGGCGGGTAAAGACCGCGTTGCCGCCGAGGTCGACCACAACGTGAATCTGAAGGCGGAAGTGGAAGTCGGCCTGATCATGCGTCGGCTCGACGATCTGGAGCAGAGCATTCACCACAATCACCAGGAGGCCTGCCGTGTTTTCCGGGGAGCGGGTGCATCGCCACAATCGAACTGAATGAAGAAGCGCCGGAACCTTGGCAGGTGGTCGTGGGGTGAATCGTCGCCGGTCATGGAAGAAAATAAATCCGGGCGCAAAGAGTGCAAAGTAAGCGCAAAGAAGAATTGGAAATGGGTTTTTTGAAAAACTGGTGGCATGGGCGAGACGCCCATGCTTTTTGGCCGAAGAAATGCATGGGCGAGACGCCCAGGCCACCTTATTCAAAGCACCCAAATTGAATTCTTTGCGTCTTAATTTGCGCTCTTCGCGTCTTTGCGGCCAGGCATTTTGAATAGCGCGTGATCCCGCACAGTGGCAGTGCGTGAGAACCCGTTTAACGCCGGTCCGAAGGACCGGGGTTTCGCTCACCGCTCAAGAGACATGCCACATGGTCATCACCGTCCCACCCGCCACGATCAACGCGCCACCGACGATCGTCGGCATCGACAGTCGCTCGTGCATGAAAACGACCGCCACTATTTGTGCGACGATGAAGAACGCCGCGATGTAGACCCCCATCAAGCGGCCAAAACTCCAGCCGGGTAGGTTCACGGCGACACCGTAGGCGGTCAGGACGATAGCACCGAAGAGGAGCGCCAGCGGAGCCCCGCCGCGCATTCCTTTTCGCATCAGGGCATCCCCACCGACTTCGAGACAGGCGGCCAGAAGTAACGCAAAAAGATTTAACATGAAGGGTTCCGGGAGAAGTTTTTTCGATGGAATCGGAGAAAACGCGGCCCTCCGGGCCACCGCTAAACGAAGAGGGTGATCTTTTTGAAAGTTTAAGACCTGCTTTTTTTCTATCCCAGGAAAGGAGACCGCTGCGGCTTGTGGACGGGCATCACCACTTCGGCATCGACCGTCTCATCGCGCTTTTCCATGAGTGGCGCATCCGCAGGGTCCGTGACATTCTCCACCGCCGGTTCCGCCCGCTGCGGTGATAATTTCCGGCGATTCACGGTCTGCTCATACATCTCCATCATTTGTGGCAACACTGCTTCCAGGCTGTATCGCCCGGCGATCATCGCCTCGGCGGCACGGCCCAGCGGGCGAAACGCAGAGGGGTCGCTCAACACCTTCACCGCCTTTTCAGCGATTTCCTCCACGTCGAAGAAATTCGCCAGCAGCCCATTTTGCCCGTCGACGATCATCTCCTGGACCGGCGATGTGGCCGACCCCAGCACCACCGCGCCACAGCTCATCGCATCCATCATGCTCCACGACAATACGAAAGGCACCGTCAGATATAAGTGCAGATCGGTCGCCGCCAGCACCCGGCCTAATTCCGGCGGGGGCAGGCGGCCAACAAATTTGAATTTCGACAAATCGAATTCCTCCTGCGCGAGCGTCCAGTCCTTGAATGTTTTGTGCGCGCCGAGATACGCCTCATCTCCGCCATAGGCGATGCGGTCGGTGCCGATGACCAGGAACACGACGTTCGGGTATTGCTGATAGATGCGCTTGGCGGCGCGCATGAAAATGTCGAACCCGCGCATGCTCTCAAACCCCCGGCTGACATACGTCACGATGCGTGTCTCGGCGGGAACCTCTACCCCCGCGATCGTGCGTAGATGCCGATGTTCCGGAATCGGGCGAAGAGTTTCCTCGTGCCCGTGGTATACATGGCGGTCCACGCCATCGAAAATTGTTTGGAGTTTCTCCCGATACTCGGCGGGAAATCGCGACCGCTGAAATTCAGTCGGTGTGTAGGCGGCATCACAATTTTGCAGATCCAGCAGAATCATCGCATTGCGGCAGCGGCTTCGATTGTACTTGGATTCAGGCACTTTCCACCCAAGGTCTTCCCGAAAATCCATGTCGCTGTCCGGGGCGTGCGGCTGATAATAATACTCGAACAGATTGATGATCGGTGTGTTGGGAAAAATCTCCGGCAGAAAAAGTGTCGATCCGAATCCGCTGTGACCGACGATCAAATCAGGCCTGAACGCGCGGTGGGATTTCATCGCCGCCAGCACGGCGTCGGTGTGCCATACCGCATTTTCAAACGTCCGCGAGCAAAAATGCGTGGCCTGCGTCGCGCCTCCGCCGAGCTTGTATTGGATCTTCTCGATCCCCTCGCTGATCCCGCCGGGCGTTTCGCTGACGAACGCGCAGCGCCATTTCAGATGCTGCGACAAGTGCCGCGCGATGTGGCCGAACTGCGCCGGGAAATTTTGATGCACGAAGAGTATTTGCATGGGTGAATCGTCTGATAACGTCGTTATTTTCAGTGCTTCCGGATTGTTCGTCAAAACCGCTGCGCTCGATCTAAAGGTTGCCGTCCACCGGACGATATATAGCTCAGAGAAACCGCGTGCAAGCCAGCGTGATGCAACAGGGTTTCCGGCATGGGTGATCGGTGGCGAGCAATGTGCGGCTGATTGAGGGGCCGAGAGGGTGCGACTCCTCCGTCGCACATTGCTTGCCGCCGATCATCGCGCCGGAGACGACGCGGTCAAGGATGTGGAGAAAACAATCGCCGCCTCGCGCGGCTGCAACCGGAGTGGGAGAAGAAGCTATGAGTACCAAAGCCAAAGATGTCCTGACCACGGGCGAGGTCGCGAAGATCTGCAACGTCGCCCCGCGCACCGTCAGCAAGTGGTTCGATTCCGGCGCGCTGCGCGGCTATCGAATCCCCGGCAGCAAGGATCGCCGGATTCCGATCAATCAACTGATCCGCTTCATGAAGCAGCACAACATGCCGTTGAACGGATTGATGACCGGTTGCACGCGCATCCTCATCGTGGACGATGAAGTGGATGTGGTGGAGGTGCTCGAGCGCATCCTCGAAGATGAAGCGAAGTATGAAGTTGAAGTCGCCAAGGGTGGATTTGAATCCGGCATCGTCGCGGAAAAATTCCGCCCGCACGTCATGCTGCTGGACATGCACCTGTCCGATCTGGATGGCCGGGTGGTCTGCAAGCAGGTGAAGAGCAACGCCGATCTTCAGCTCACGAAAGTGATCGCCATGAGCGGCAAGCTGACTGACGAAGAGGCCAAGGGGTTGCTCGCCAGCGGGTTCGATGGGTTTTTGAAAAAGCCGTTCCATGTACGGCAGGTCATGGAAGCCGTTGAAGATGCGATGGCTGTGGTGTATTGAAAAAGGGGTGAATCGATTGATCGAAAAAAGGCCGTCCCGGAGGGACGGCCTTATTTATGCCTTGCAGATTCCCATGGAACGAGTTCCATGGGCTTTCAGGTGCGATTACGCTTTTTATCGCGCCATCGAAGGTTGAAGATGCGCGAGCTCGATCGTATCCGCCCGATCACTTCGCTGCGGAAGCCGCCAAAGCCTTCTCGACGATACCGACGACCGGGGCTGATTCCACCTTGGTTTTCGGGGAAAAACGGGCGATGACAGCCCCGTTGCGGTCCACCAGGAACTTCCCGAAATTCCACTCCACGTCGCCGGCGAAATCGTTGTTGGTTTCCTTCTCGGTCAGATATTTATACAGCGGGGCTTTGTCGTCACCCTTGACGCTGACCTTGCCCATCATGGGAAAGGCGACGTGATAGGTCTTCGAGCAGAATTCCTGAATCTGTTCATTGCTGCCCGGCTCCTGCCCGCCGAAATTATTGGCCGGGAACCCGACGATCACCAAGCCCTGATCCTTGTACTTCTCGTACATTTTCTCCAGCCCCGCATACTGCGGCGTATTCCCGCACTTGCTGGCGACGTTCACCATCATCACCACTTTCCCTTTGTAGTCGCTCAGATTGACGTCGTTGCCCTTGATGTCCTTCACCGTGAACTGCAGCGGGCTGCTCTTGGCGGGTTTGTCGGTCGGTTCCTTGATGACTTCTTTAGGCGCATCCTTGGCATAAACCACAGCCGCGAAAGCGAGGCCCAGAACGGGAAGAGTGCGAACGATCCATTGCAACTTGCTCGTGAACATCAGAAATCTCCGTAAAAAAAGGTGGAAAACGTTTTGGGATTATACCCGGATCAGAAGGAAATGTTTTTCGACTTTGCGGCTACCTCTTTTCCGAACTGGAATATTCTCCAAAATGCCGGTTGAGAAACTGGAAACTCGCCTCCGCGGCGTGTTGGGGATCGGCGGTGTGCGTGTAAAGCTCGACGGTGAGGAAACGGTCGTACCCGATGCCCGTCAACGCGAAATGAAGCGCCTGCCAATCGAGCGTCCCTTCACCCGGGATCAGGTGATAATGCTTGCGGCCGGGGATATCCTCGACATGCAGATTCCAGATACGGCCTTCCAGCATCTTCACCACTTCGGGAATGCTTTCGCCGATGACCTGGCTGTGACCGATATCCAGATTTGCGCCGAAGCGAGGATGGCCCAGTCGATCGATCCACTCGCGCAGCTCGGCGATGTATTCCAAAAACAGTCCCGGCTCGCATTCGATCCCCACATCCACGCTCAGCTTGTCCGCCATTTCAAGGATCGGTTTCATCGACTCCGCAAACTGCCGGGCGGCGGGTTCCGGGGGCATCCCGCCCAGCAGGCGCCCGCTGGTGATGCTGATATTCGCCGCCCCGAGGTCTTTGGCGAACTGGAGCGTTTTCAAAATCATCCGCGAACGATCCGCGCGATATTTCGGATTCGGGCTGATCAGGCTCGGCTCGAAATAAGGCTCCGGCGGCGCGTCCTTCCAGTAGCCAAAGCTGCAATTGCAATTGATGTTGCTGATCCGGAGGTCAAGCTTTTCAAGCTCGCGGGAGATCGAAGAGGTCATGGCGGCATCAATGTGCTCGGGATAGGCGTGCGGTGTGTCGGCGAGAATCTCCACGCCGGTGAACCCGGCCTTTTTGATTCCACGCAGTGCCTCAATGAGCGAAAAGCGGGTGTAGGCGTTGGTTGAGAATGCAAGTTTCATGGGGGCTGTTATACCGCAGGGCTTTTGAATTTTTTAGCGGCTGTGCCGAAGGCACGCGTTTT
>JANXVV010000321.1 GCA_025351525.1 Humisphaera sp.
GTGATGACATAGTCCGCGAGTTGGCAGATGGGTTGTTGATCGGTTTCATGGCTGACTTCCGGCCCGCCGAGCACGATGAGTATGTCCGGCCGCAATCGTTTCAAATCCGCGACGAGTTGCAGCGAGGGGGTGGTATTCCAGATGTAGACCCCGATGCCGACGATCTTCGGATCCTGTTGCAGGATCGCCTCAAGCATGTCGGTGGGGCGTTGGTTGATGTCGAATTCGAGCATCGCGGTGCGCGATTGCAGCGGGCCGAGATTGGCCATCAGATAGCGCAGACCGAAGGCGGCGTGGACGTACTTGGCGTTGAGGGTGGTGAGGACAATGTCCAGTGGATGACACCTTTCGTCTACGCGCCGCTTCCTTCCGATTCGTACTTATTTTTCCCCACGATGGGCGGGCACCGCGAAACCGGCTCTTCTTACATCGCCGCCACGTTCCAATCGATATTCAATTCATCGCACAACTGTCCGACCTGCCGCCGCAGTTTGCTGATGGCGGTGGTGTGAGGAACGGACATCAGCAGTTCCATCTCGAACGTCGGCGCCCCGGTGATCGGGGCGGCGGAAAGGTGAGTCTCCATGCTTTCGATATTCACATTCAGACTTCGCAGCACGTGGGCAATTCGATGGACCAGCCCGGCTTGATCCATCGCGGTCGCGGTAAGGCGGTAGGGCATGGCCGGTTCGGCGGCGGGGCGGTTGGTGTCGGTCGGCGCGAGTTCCACGTGAAGGCGTGCGGATGCGGCGAATCGATCCAAATCGCCGCGGATTTTACCGAGCGCGGTTTCTTCACCGCCCAACAGCAGCATGATGGCGAACTGCCCGCGCAGGTTGACCATGCGGCTGTCCTCGATATTCCCGCCGTGCTCGAAAATAAATTGCGACACTTCATCGACGAGGCCCGGGCGATCGGTTCCGAGGGCGGTGAGAATGGCGTGGTGGGTCATCGTGTTCCTCAATCACTTCCAAAAATTCGCATGTCTTTCGTTCCGCGTTCATTCATAAAGAACGGAGGCGATGGCCAGTCCCGAATCCTGGGTCGGCGCGATGAGGGAAATCAGATCGTCGCGCTCGAATCGACCGGCGGAACGGGGCAGGGTGACCTTCACGATCCGGTTGCCGCGCGGTCCTTCAAAAACGCATTGAAGCACCATCGACCCGGGGGCGACGGCGGTGTTGCCGCGGCCAAGCACTCGCGCTTCGCGCGGGATGCCGGTCTGCCAGATGCGGAGAATCCGCCGTCGTTGCCAGAACACCGCGACGAGGCAGAACAACGGCAGCGGCAGGAGCAGAATCGGCGAGATCATTTCCTCAATGATAGGCAGCGGTGTCACCCGGTCGGTCCAGTGATCGGGATGGGCGGGGTCGATGAGGATCGGGATGGTTTCCCCCGGCCGCAATGCAGCGGTTTGAGCCAGGAGATAGCCTTCAAGTTCCCGCTTGATTCCCGCCGCGTCGACGTAGGATATCTTGGAAATCACCGAGGGAAGCATCTCCGGCGATGCCCGAAAAGTTTTGAGTCCCTCGCGGCCGATTTTTTCGATGGTGGCCGCATTGATGCGCTGCCAATGCTGCAGGCGATATCGGCTGTTGCGGGCCACGTACAATTGCTGCACGAGCAATCCACCGACGATGAACAGCAACACCACGGTGCTGATCCACCACCCGCGCACCACCGGCTCGTTCCAACTACGGCGGCTTGCCCGGGGGGTGATCGGGCGGAGGGGTGTGGAGATCGAATCGGGCACGTGCATCATCCTTCGTATTCTACGCGTTCACGCTTTTCTCACGGAACCCAGTTTGCCGTCTCGTCTTTCCGCGTCTGCGTCTGAACATAGCCGCGTTGCACGCAGGCTTCAACGACATCGCGCGCCAAGGCCCCGGCCACCGCGCCACCGCTGCCACCGTATTCGACGAAGACGCAGAAGGCGATCTTCGGGTTGTCCGCCGGCGCGTAACCGATGAACCAGGCGTGGGCCAGATGCTGGCCATCCACACCAACCCCTTCATAGTACCACGGAAGTTCCGAGGCATGATCCTTCGTGCCCGGTTCAAACCATCGGCGGAGCGGGCGGCCTTTTCCTTCGACGCCATTCTTATCCGGCTCGCGGATGGGTTGATCGTTGGCATCGCGAGCCTCGATCGAAAATTTTCCCGCCTGGGCCGAACCCGTCTTGCCGGTGATCGGGAGATCCTTGCGAAACAACTCATCCCCACTGCCGGCACGCGACCGCACGACATTCATCATGCCGGTTTTCACTTCCCGCAGCGCCAGCGGGGAAAGTTTCATGTCGCGCGTGTCGGCGGCGAAATGCGGGTACACTGCGGCGGCACCTTCACCGGTCAGCAACTTCGGGCGCATCCAGATTCCACCGCGCGCCAACGTGGCGGCGACGTTCGCCATCTGAAGCGGGGTTGCCGCCACCTGCCCCTGCCCGATCCCGGCCAACCAACCGATCCGCCGATCGGTTTCGCTTTCGTACTTTGCGCCGGGAGCGAGAGGGTGAGGCTTGGGAAGTCGGCCGGTCGATTCGGGAATGCCGATCCCCGTTTTTTGCCCGAGCCCGAATCGCGACAGCGCCCCGACCACCCCCGTCAGATGCATTTTGTCGGCGACGGTTTGAAAATAGATGTTGCAACTCCGCTCGATCGCATCGGCCAGAACCAGATAGCCATCCGGGTTGCCATACTGCCCTTTATGCGGCGCATCCGTCGGAATGGGATGGCCCGACACGCTCGGCAGTTTGGTCGCGTACATGCTCGCCACCCAGCAGCGGTTGGTGCCGGCGATGCGGATCATCTTGCCGGTCCGGTGGTCCTCGTAAATCATGTAACCGGTGCAGGGAATGCCCTCGTTGTAATGAACGATATCCTCGCTCACCGCCACCGATCCAATGATCGTTTTCACCGTCGATCCCGGCTCGTGCGCCAGCGTCGCGCGATTCAGCAGTTTGTCGTTGATCTTGTCATTGACCAACATTTTGTAATCCGTCTCGAAGCGATTCGCATCGAAGGTCGGATAGGACGCCATCGCCAGCACTTCGTTGGTTTTGACATCCAGCACCACCGCCGCCCCGTGCAGTTCATGCAGGAAGACTTCGCGATTCCCATCATTTTTGTCGTGCGTCCGGAGCGTTTTGAAAGACTCGAGAATCTGAGCTTGAAGTTTGATGTCGAGGCTGGTGATGACGTCCTTTCCCGGGATGGCCTCGACGGTTTTCACCGGGGTTTTGTTGCCCGCGAAGCGAATCAGCTGCCCCTTGGTTCCGCGTAGCATCGGCTCGGCCAGGCCTTCCAGCCCGTCGTGCCCGATCAGATCGCGCGGCAGGTATCGGCGCAGCGCATCCAACTCCGCATTGGCCGGTGTGCTGACATCCTTGAGATTGACCGGCGACACATGGCCGAGCAAATGCGAAACGGCCACCGCGGCCAGCGGGTCATACCGGCGATGCGTGCTCTCGCGCAATTCCAGGCCGGGACATCGCGGCAGGTTCTTCGTCAACTCCACCTGCATGTCGTTGTCCAACTCGGCGAGTATCACATGCGACTGCCCCTGCTCACCGACCGAAACAGCCGATGCATCGAGCGCGGCGTCGTGCTGCTGTTGGGGATCATCCGTGCGGGCATCGACCAACCACCGCATCCACGGCGACGATTTCTTCCCGTCGCTGGTTTTGGCATAGCGCTTGTACCAGGCGTTGCGGCGAAGAAGCAGCACGCGGCGCAGAATCTCCTGCCGGGCCTCCTCGATCGTCTCCGGCCCCTTGCCCGAAACGCGGGCCAGCAACACCCACATCTGTTCGATGTCCGCCTTCACCCGCTCGATCTCGTTGGCCAACAGTTGCTCGCGCGTCATCCCGGCGGTCAACGGTTCATTGCGGGCGGGCAGGCGCTTGCGGGCCTGGACTTTGATCCAATCGGGGTCCAACGCGATCGCCCCGTAATCGACGGCGGCATCCACGCACGGATCGTCAAACGCGATCAACTCCCCCTTGCGGTCGTAAATTCTCCCGCGCGGCGTATCCACCAACATCCCCCGCTGCATCGCCAATTCAGCCTTGCCTTGCCAGACACCGCGCTCAAATATCTGCAGTTGCGCCGCGCGCAGCACGATCACGCCCGCCAAGACGAAGATGATCGTGAGGAAGATTTTAAGGCGATGCTCGAACATGAACGACTTTGTATTGTCTGCAATCAACTCCATCGTGGCACGGGCTTCCAGCTCGTGTTTGCGATGTAAAAATTAAATGAAGCGCTGTAAAAACAAGCTGTTTTACGCACTTGCC
Source organism: Humisphaera sp. (assembly GCA_025351525.1). Lineage (GTDB taxonomy): Bacteria > Planctomycetota > Phycisphaerae > Tepidisphaerales > Tepidisphaeraceae > JANXVV01. The sequence continues at coordinate 4,292 of JANXVV010000321.1, forward strand.
CGTCAACACGGGCTGGAAGCCCGTGCCACGATGAAGGCTTGAACCAGGATGGCTATTTTAATCAGTCGTTATCGTCGACCATTCCCGTGTGAGCGCAATGGCCGGAAGCCGAACACACGCTTGATCCGCCGTAGAATCGCCAGGACAAACGGGGCCAGCGCCGCAGTGTAAAACGCGCCGCCCACCAACGGCATGGCTGACGGTCGTGCCGATTTAAGCGAACTGTGAAGCAGCGAATAATAGATCCACCCGTGCCCGTAAACCAACAAGGCATATATCAACCCACCCAGCAGACCGAGCGAAATGTGCGTTAAAAAATGATCGCTGTAGACGACCTCCTGCGTGTTGATGACGAGTATTCCGATGAGGCCATAGGAGACCGCATTCAATCCCAGCGGCGATTGCCCGGTGAGTAGATCCTGCGTCAATCCCAGCAGAAAGCACCCGAGCAGAGCCGCATCGCGGTTGGCGTTGACGGCGATGAAGATCACCACCAGCAGCGCGAGGTTTGGCCGTGCCTGATAGATCGCGCCATACCCCGTCAACCCGGACTGAATGCCCAGGGCGATGTAAGCGAGAATGAAAAAGGGGAGGAAGCGCATGAAGAAGTTGTTAGTTGTTAGTTGTTAGTGAGGAAGTTGTTAGTGGGGAATGGAATAGTGGGGAAGTTGTTCAATGTAGAAAGTTTTAAAGTTATGTCGATGCTTGCCATCCTGAGGTACTCCGAAGGATCCGCGCACCTTGCATGTCGGCCGGATCCTTCGGAGTGCCTCAGGATGACAACTTGCGGCATTCGCATTTGCATTTCACTAGCCACTAACCACTTCCTCACTAACAACTTCCTCTACTTCCCCCTCACCATCACTTCCCTCAGCTTCATCAAATCCGCATCGGGTCTGAGAATGATCGTGACGAACTGGGGTTGCTTGCTCGGGGTGATCGACTCGATTTCGCCGAGCTTATAGCGCTGCACTTCCTCGGGAAGGTCTTTGTCGCGAACGACGAACCAGTCGCCCACCGTCAGGTTGGATTCAGGATGTCGCGGCGGAGAGGCCTCGTCCACCTTGACGGATTTGATCACCATTTTCCCGTTGCCCAATCCTTCCATCGTTTTGAAAGGCTGCGGCATGTCGATCATTCCCAGATC
>JANXVV010000508.1 GCA_025351525.1 Humisphaera sp.
CAGACCCGGTCGTAGTGGCGACTGCGGTGACGCTCCTCATAACAGGTGCTGTCCATGTGGATCTGCGCCGGCCAGTCGGGCACGTCGGTCAGAAAGACCTCGGTCTTGCGGTAGCTCAGGCGGAGGGACTCCCGGAGGACAGGGCGGGCAAACAGTTGGGGCCGAGTGAAATCCCGGCGGCTGAAGCAACTGTCATAGTCCGGCCAAAGGCGTTGCCCCGGTTCATAGGCCCGAAGCATCAACTGCAGCGGCGATCGCGTGGTTTGCATCGGACGGGATGCACAGACCTCCGGCCCCTGGCGCTGCCGAACATGCGCCTAGCGAATTGGAGGGTTGAGACTGAGCCGAAGTGACCCCTTACTTTGTTACCTCCAGCAGGATCACGGCGGCAAGCATCGCCGCCTGCCTGCGTCCCATCTGCCTGGGTTCGACTGTCGCAGGGTAAGCATCTCACTCTCCATAGCGGGACACCAGCGTCACTCCCGCGATAACGAATACAATCCCAACCCATCGGCGAAGGTCGACCCGCTCGCCGAACAGGCACGGGCACGCCAGCGCCGTCAGCACGTAAGCGAACCCCATGAGCGGCAGCGCCTCACCGAGCGGCACAGCCTTTAAAACCGCCGCCCACAGAAACCAAGTGACGACGTATAAAGCGGCCGCCGGCGCGACAAAGGCGTACCAGCGGCGCGGGCGCTTGCCGGCCATTCGGTACAGCAGTTGCTGCCCGCTTTCACTGGCAGCACAGCCGCCAGTGGCGGCGAGTGCCCAGATCGTCATCATGCCATGTCCTTTTCTGAGTCCTGCGTTGGACGCCTGCTTCTCTTCTTCGCCTAGGGTATCGACCCATCCGGGTTGAGCGCAACCCGTTCACCTCTGCGTCGTCCTCGGATCCCAACCGTTGAAACTGCCGGCAAGGAACACTTCGGTGGCCCTCAAACAACAACGGCCGGGTTCATTTGCCTTTGTTGATTTTGAAAGCGATCACGGCGTCCGGGTCGATCAGCCACCGCTCGCCGTCCCGCCCGAAGCGCAAGAGCGCTTTGCCCGTGACGTCGACGATGTCGACGAACGTCGCACCCCCGATTCCGGGCTTGCCGGCGGCAAGCTGGGCCGCATCAAAATACAGGTCGACAGGGCCGTCGAAAGTCGCCTTGAGTGCGGCGGCCTCCTTGGCGTGTTCGGCGGGGTCATGCTGCTCAGAGTGCTCGCGGCCCGTTGCCACCGGTGGAGCCGCGCCGGTTCGCACCGTTGTGAGCAGTAAACCTGCCGCCAACATGCTCGCCAGAATGATGCCGCAGGTTCTATCGGTTAATTTCCACTTCATGGTGTACTCCAATTGTGTTCAGGCCTCGATGGGTCACACACGCAACCGCCACCTACCGGCCAAATCGTTGGGCGCGCTGGTTGTAAAAACCGTGCCGCTGGTTGTAGAGGGCGGCTCGGTCGTACCGACTGCTTGCCAGTGCCAAGCGATCCTGTGCCGCCGCCAACCTTGCTTCAGCGAGAGCAACTCTTTCTTTGGCTTGGTCCTTCGACTGCTTCGCCGCCAGCCAGCGTGGATCATTGCGAAGCGATGCGTCGGGGGTGGCAGCGGCACTCTTCGTCCGAGCCGCAGTCTCGATCAACTTGGCCCTGGTGGCGACGACACTCGGGTCCGCGTTCTCGGCATCCGCCTGGATCTTGGTCGCCTTTTCTCCCCAGCTCATGGCCTCCTCAGCGAGCAAAGTAATCCGCTCGGGAGTGGCCGTTCCCGAATCCCGAAGGGCTTGGAGCCGGCGTTCGACATCGGCCCGGGCCGCAACCGCCGCTTGGTAGTCGGCGTTGCCGGCCAGCGACCTCGCGACGGCGGCATCGGCGTCCACGTGAGCCAACTCCGCACGCCGCAGTTCGGACAACGGGTCACCCAACCCGGATGATTTAGCAGCGAACAAGCGATCGAAAGCCTCCTGTGCTCGCGATAGCTCCGCCCGCGCTTCGATCAACTGCTGCCGCGCCGCCTCAGGTTCCGAGGTGTTCACCTGCGGAAGGGGCATCGCCTTGGGCCGCAGGTAACGCCGATAACCGCGACCGCGTGCGATCGCGTCTGGAGCAAATCCCCCGATCGAGACCGCGAACAGCAATATGAGGAGCAGACGTAGATGCCAACGATTGATTCTCATGGGACTACTCCAAAAGGCCGCGCCGTCGCGATGCACCACCATTCCCCTGGTCTTTGTCTCACCATTCTAAACGGTTAAGCCAACGCAAAAGGTTCAAAGAGGGCGGGAATTCCTTGGCCCGTTGCCCTAGATCATCGCGGCTGAAGTGTTATCGCGATTAGATGGTGAGGGGTTTTCCCTTGTAAGTCCAGCGGAAAGCCTTGGCCATTGTCTTGTTGAAGTACTCGATGAATGCCAGGAGCTTGTCCCGCAGGTTGACCGTCGA
>JANXVV010000359.1 GCA_025351525.1 Humisphaera sp.
ACAGGTCGCGGTACTCCGAGACCTGTGCCGGCTTGGCCGAAAGACACAGGTCTCGGAGTACCGCGACCTGTGGCACCCAAACGTCTGACAACCTGGAACTCATAGCTGACCTGTTCCTTATCAACGGTTCACCCGCGTAAACGCGGGGCTATATGAAGACGCGATGTAGATGACTCCGAGGTACTTTCCATGAACACACCGATGCTCCCCCCGACCGCACCGTTCTCCACCGGCCAGCGCGCCTGGCTCAACGGGTTTTTCGCCGGCATGGCCGGGACACGGCAGAACCTCGGGCCCGAAATCACCGCACCCGCCGGCACACCGGTGGAAGAGGAGCAGATGCCCTGGCACGATGGCGCTCTGCCGATGGGCGAGCGTTTGAAACTCGCCGAGGGGAAACCCGCCTCGCGCCAGCTCATGGCCGCGATGGCGCAGCTCGACTGCGGTTCGTGCGGTTACCTCTGCCAGACCTACGCCGAAGCCATCGCCGAGGGCCGTGAAAAAAATCTCTCACTCTGTTCCCCCGGCGGCAAGGACACCTCTAAAAAACTTAAAGAGCTCGTCGCCTCCAACTTGGTTCCCGTCTCCGATGTCACCATCAACTCCAAACCCGGCACGGCCACTGCGCCGGCCGCCACTTCCGCCAAGTACAGTCGAAACCACCCCTTCCCTTCGCGCTTGCTCAAAAACGTTCTCCTCAATCAGTCCGGTAGCGACAAAGACACCCGCCTGATTGTGCTGGACCTCAAGCATAGCGGCCTGACTTACAACGTCGGCGATGCTCTCGGCGTCTATCCCGACAACTGCCCCGATCTGATCGAATCCGTGCTCGTCGCATTGCACGCCAGCGGAGCGGAAGACGTTCAAGGCCGTGACGGCGAACACACCAGCCTGCGCGAAGCGCTGATGCAGCATTATTCGATCGTTCGCCCCATTGGTGAAGCCCTGCTGCGCCTGCTGGCGAAGTGTTGTAAGAACGGTGAAGAGGCCGCCGAACTGAATGCCATCCTTGCCGATGAAGCGGCGACCGAAGCGGCGCTCGAGGGGCGCGAAATTCTCGACCTGCTCCATCGCTTCCCGTCCGCGTGCCCGCCGCCGGGCGATTTCGTGGCAACCCTTGCCCCTCTGCAACCGCGGCTCTATTCGATCTCGTCATCGCTCAAGGCGCATCCGAATGAAGTTCACCTGACCGTCGGCGTGGTTCGCTACACCAACCAGGCCGGTCGATCGTCGAAAGGCGTTGCCTCCTGCTATCTTTCAGACCGCGTGCGGCCAGGCCAGAAGGTGCGCGTCTTCATTCACCCGGCCCATAAATTCCACGTTCCCACCGATCACGCCTCCCCGCTTATCATGGTGGGCCCCGGCACCGGCATCGCCCCGTTCCGCGCCTTTCTGGAAGAGCGCAAAGCCGTCGGTGCCACCGGCAAAAACTGGCTCTTTTTCGGCGATCAACGTCAGTCCACCGATTTCCTCTTTCAGGATGAAATGACCGCGTATCGGGAAAGCGGTCTGCTGACGCGGCTCGATCTGGCCTTCAGCCGCGATCAACAGGCGAAGGTCTACGTGCAGCATCGGATGCTCGAAAACGCCCCAGAAATCTGGAAGTGGCTCAGCGAGGGCGGCAGCTTCTGCGTCTGTGGCGATGCCAAGCGGATGGCGGCGGATGTCGATGCCGCCCTGCACCGGATCATCGCCGAGCAAGGCGCGATGACTCCTGAAAAAGCTACTGCTTACGTCGCAGAGATGGGAAAATCCAAGCGATATCTAAGAGATGTCTATTGATTGCTTGAATTGTTTAGCGCTGTCCCGGAGGGACAGGTTTTCTTATATTCCCAGAAAAACACGTCCCTCCGGGGCGTCGCTAAACAATACGAATCTCCGCGCGCATTTCATGGATCGCGCCGGGATTTAGTTCCACGCGATCCTTTCCAAGATTGCAGCTCTCAATGCAGATCATTCCGGTCCACTCCTCATCGCCAAAATCCACCATCGCCTTGCTTTTGGCAATCCAAGGATTCCACACGACGGTGGAATGTGACCCTGCCTTTTCGATGCCCACCCGCCGCCCGTTGGCCGGATCGCTTAATACGCACGGCGCCGTAGTGTTCAAATAAACCCGATCGGTTTCCGCGACAATCCCCACCGCGTCACCGCCCTGCGACTTCTCCTTCGACCCATCCGTTTTATCGAAATAGTTCGTCGCTTTCAATCCCGTCACGGAAGCCTGGCGAACCTCTCCCACCGCAAAGTACGTGTGCAGCGCCTCTTCAAAGGTGAATGCTGTATCGCCCTTATTCTGAACCTGCAAGGTCAGTTTCAGCGTCTTGCCGATGTGGACTTGATACCGTGCCACAAATTCCGCAGGCCATAGTGTGCGGGTCTGTTCATCCGCCGTCAGGGTGAAAGTAATCTCCACCGCTCCCTCGTCCGACTGCGAGACCGACTCCACCTGCCATTCCCGGAGACGGGCGAACCCATGCATCGGCGCGCTCGGATCACCGGCTTTTGGCCCGAACCACGGGAAGCAGATCGGCACCCCGCCGCGAATCGCCTTGTCGGTTTGATACAGGCTTTGTCCGCTCATCCACAGCACCGGCTTTTGTCCCGCCGGTTGAAAGTGAGTGACGTGCGCCCCATGCAGATAAACCTCCGCCGACACCAGCGGAGAGGTGACGACGATGCGCGTCAACCCACCCTGCCCCGCCTCAAAGCGAACCACGTTGGCAATCGAAAAGCGCTGCTGAAGTTCCGTGAACAGGGCGGTCATGCGGGAAGGGTAAAAGGGAATCGCAAAAACGTAAAGGGAGCCTTGCGAGTCCACCGCATTGAAGATTTCCGGTCCCCTCCCCCCATGAGTACATGGGGGGAGGGGACCGGAAATCTTCAATGCCATAGTCCAGTCTCTCAAGTCCGTCTCCCCAGCGGGTTCCACGATTTCTCCAGATCCAATATTTCGCCCTGCCGATCCACCCACCGGTGAAGTTTGTAATAGCCCAAAACCTGATTCTTCACGATGGGGCTGTTCACGATGTCGTCGATGGATCGACCGGTGAATGCCAGCACGCGATGCAGCGGTCGCCGCACAACGACGTACTCCGTGGGCGATCCACCGGACGGCGGGAGGCTGCTCCGACTCATACCGAGAAATTCAGGCTCTATCATCGAAGCAATGATAGGCTTTCTGAAAGAACTTTTTTAACGTTCCTTCCCCAACCCGCTTGCCATAAGGTCGATCCGAAGGAATGCTTTTATGATCGTCTCCAAACGAAAACTTCTGATCCTCGGCGGCGGCTTCGGGGGTGTTTATACGGCCAGGCATCTGGAGACCCTGCTCAAACGCCATCACGACGCAGAGGTCACGCTCGTCAGTCAATACAACTATTTTTTGATGACCCCACTGCTCTTCGAAGCCGGCAGCGGTGTGCTGGAGGCGCGGCATGCGGTCAGCCCGCTTCGCAAACTTTTTAGCCGGGTTCGTTTCGTCCAAGCCGACGTGCAGGAAGTCGACTTCGAGCATCGAACCGTTTCCGCAAAACCACCGGGCGGCAACGAGGTTTATCTTCTGGACTACACCCATCTGGTCATCGCGGTCGGTGGAGTGACGAATACCTCCATCATTCCCGGCGCCGATAAAGTGTCGACCTTCAAAGTGCTCGCCGACGCGATTTTCTTGCGAAACCACGCCATCGAGCTCTTTGAAAGAGCGGATGTCGAAAATGATCCCCGCACCAAGCAGCGCCTGCTGGCCTTCGTGATCGCCGGCGGTGGGTTGGTGGGAATCGAACTGGTTGGCGAGCTGACGGAGTTCCTTAAAAACCTGACCCGTTCCTACCCGCGCATCAATGATTCCGACATTCACATCGATCTGATTGAAGGCGGCCCGCTGCTGATGAAGGAGATGGATCGGGGTCTGGCCGACTACGCTCAAACCATCCTCACCCAGCGCGGCGTGCGATTCCACATGAACACGCGCGTGCAGAGAATCGATCAGGAACACGGCTACCATATCGTCCGCCTGCCGAACGGTGAGACGCTTGAAGCGGCAACGGTGATCGCCGCCACGGGGGTCAAGGCCAATCCGCTGCTGGATAAACTTTCACTTGAAAAAGATCCTAAAGGTCGGCTGCTTACCGAACCGACGATGCTCTGCAAGGGCCGTAAGGATGTGTGGGCGCTCGGGGATTGTGCCAGCATTCCCGATCCGCAGGGCAAGCCGTATCCGCAACTGGCGCAACATGCGCTGCGCGAGGCGCGCGTGTTGGCAGACAACATTATGGCTTCGATGAAAGGCCGGCCCCTTCAACCGTTCATCTTTGAAACGCTCGGCACGATGGCGGCGCTTGGTCACTACAAGGGGATCGCCAAAGTCAAAAATATCAAAATTCGCGGGTTCGTCGCCTGGTGGATATGGCGGAGTTATTACCTGCTGCAAATGCCGCGCTGGAACCGTCGCATTCGCATCATGGCCGACTGGACTATCGCGCTGCTGTTCAAGAACGACATCGTCGAATTGAATGTGTGGGATAAAGATCGCGCCACCCAATTGCGGCCCGGCGCGACCGTCGAACGGATTGAATCCGCCATTCACTGAGAAGGTCACTTCCATTCGCCTGACGTCGAAAAGGATCTGCGACGGGTATTTCGTAGCATGGGCAGGATGCCATTACTGTCCGACACGCCGCAGGCCGAAAAGATTAACACAATCTTAACTTGCGCTTTGCCCGGAGTTATGTTTCACTGTCGCGTCATGGCTCCGCACGCGTCAGAAATTCTCCACACTCCGTCCCCGCCGGCCCGGCCGCGGACCGCCCGCGCCGCGGAGGCGGTGGTGGGAGTCCGGTATGTTGAACTGTTGCAAAAGCATCTGGATCGCCTTCGCCTGGCCTACGATCATCCCAATCGAACGCTGCACATGGACACCGTTCTC
>JANXVV010000433.1 GCA_025351525.1 Humisphaera sp.
CATCGTCGCGGTTGACCGGCCGGATGCAGGCCGAAACGGGAGAACGAAATTGAAATCGTGTACCCCCTCATCAACGATCAGAACCTCGATAAGACAAAGGCAAAAGTCGCTTTGGCGATTTTCTTAACCGGACAGTAGTGGATGTGCTTGTAAAGCTGCCACTCGGCTCGCAGCCGTTCTTCCGTGTCGCCGCTGTAGCCGCTTCTGCCGCGCAGGTACTCATTAAGTTCATCACTGCGACCCGCGATTCGCCTCAGAATCGGGTCTGCATCGACAAGTTCACTGCGTGACAATTCTGGTGTAATCTTGGGTTTGTCTGAGCCTCGTTTCGACGCGGTTTCTGTGCGTGCATCAACTGGCGCGCCCGCGTTCGGGACACGGTTACGTTGTGAAGCCTCGGTAGCGAGGTCTTTCATTCCTGAGATGAAGGTCACCAAGAATGGTAAAACGACCAGAGCAATCAATCCAATGGCTCCGATCAACCCGCGTTTTCCGTCTGCTCCGCTACATCGCAGGGGACGGAAGTTTCGGACAAGCCAGACAGCGGAGTAGACCGCAAGTCCCAAGATCAACAGCCCTGAGAACATGGACGCAATGGAGATTAAGCTTCCGATTGCACTGCGGATCACTGGCACAAGAATACACGGAATTTCAATTGCGACGATAGAAGCGCAGGCGATCAACGCGTTTAGAAGAAAATCAGAGGTGCGCTTCTGCGCTGTTGTGAGAGCAGAAGTCGGCGAGCGGCTCACACATTCGATGCACACGCCGCTGGGGTCCATTTGCGTCTCGGCGAACATTCCGCCGCAGCTTGGACAAGCAAAGAGATCGGGCGAAGCCTGAACAATCGCTGAAACCACGGGGGTTGGTGCCTCCGCGTTTACGGGCAAAGGCTTTGCTGGCGGCGAGTGCCGCTGTTGAGCGTTTTCATAACATGGCTGACAGTAATAATTGCCCGCCTTGTCCTTCGTCCTTTTCGAGTTTGCAACGTCTTTGCCGCATACGCGGCAAATCTTCTCGATAGCCTGAGCCATGACAATCCTCCTGCCGCGCGAGGGCGGCACCGCGTTAAATCCTACCCGCATCCAGTGTCGCCACTATCCCTGACACGCAATTCGTGTCAAACGTAAGCTGAGACAACATCAGGGGATGCCAAAGGCGCAGCACTCGCCGACCTACCGCTTACTTCCGCCGTTGCTGCGGAAGCTGCGTGAAGCGGCGGGCATGACCCAGCGCGACCTGGGAAAGAAGCTGAAGAAGCCGCAGTCTTGGGTGTACAACTGCGAGAGCGCGAACCGCCGCGTGGACGTGACCGAATTTGCCCTTTGGTGTCGAACCTGCGGAGCCGATCCTGTTAAAATCTTCGGCGATGTGATTGCGAAGCTCCGCTAATCTCGCCGCCGAGCCATCGCCATGTGTCCCCTGAAGGTCAGCCTGCGAAACGAACGGGGAAAGGCGGCGCGGAATAGGGCGAGGCTCATCGCAACCGCCGTCCGCTCCGACGCGCCATGAAGCAGGTGCATTGTCTCATGGACGGCGGTGATCACCGAGAGCCGTCCTCGCAGAACGATTAGTGCCAGCGCGGGTACGCAAGATGACCGCCCAGAATCCGCAGCGTCATCCACCGCAAAAACGATGCGCGGCGGCTTCGCGTTGGCGGCGATGCAGATGTCTCTGATTGCCGCTCGGAACTTCGCCTTGCGCTGCTTGAGGGTGCCTTGTCAAGGACGGGAGGCAGCGAAGCGGCGCACGGCCTCTACCATTTCTGGCGAGAGTTGAACCGCGTCCAAGTCCAGTTCACCGATGTCTTGAGGGTAGTCGTTCATATCAAGGCAAGCAGAGTCAATCCTGTGAACCGCCTTGAAAAGAACGTCTCGCTAAATGATGGCGACAGTTCACAGGCAAGCCGCCGCCAGCATCGACATGAAACTGCGACCCATCACCAAACTGATGACCGATCAACGCAAACGGCTGAAGAAGATCGAGAAAGCTATCGCCGATCAAGACCTGCACCTTGAAATCTTCGGCCTGCACCCGACGCTCGATCAAATCATTTGCCAAGTCGAATGCCCGTACGAGAATTTGCGATGCAAGGGCGTTCGCGTCATCAACACGTTTGTTTTCGATCGCGCACCGACGCTAAAGCTCACCGCCGAGGGGATCGCAGCCGACTACAAACTGCGGCGCGATGTGCGGTGCGGGCAATAGCTCGATCAAGGGGTGGTGGATGATGATGAGGGCTGTTCGGCTATAGTGGATGGCCAGGCGCATGTCGTGATCCTTCAAAGGTCAGTCTACCGTAACGAGAGCGGACACGCTCGCTGAACAGACTGCCGACTCCCCGAGCAGCACCCCAGCCGCCTTCAGTTCAACGGCCCATGATTTCAGGGCGGCGGTCAGGGGCTCGAAGTTCTGGGCGACGTAGCGTTTTAGCTCTCCGTTCATCGCATGGGCCGTGTACATGCGGGCGACCCGCTCACCGTGCCTGCCTTCGATCCAGGTCGCGCCCGTCTTGCGGAACTGTTTGAACTCGATCTTGCGGCCCAGGTCGGCTTTCACCTTGTACTTGTTGAAACGCTCGGTGATGTTGTTGATGCGCCTGCGCCGCAGCGGAAATCCCTCGTCGTTGAGCAGCAGCAGTTTGTGCGGGTTATCGAGCGAAGCGGCGAACTTCCGCAGAAGCTCGACGTTCTCGGGCCAAAGATAGCACAACGTTTCAAAGCTGTTTTGATGCAGCGTCTTCTGCGGCGGCGACGGATGTAGAGGTCGCCTGCGAAGTCCGAAAGGTCGCGGACGGGCACTTCAGTGCCGTCGCAAATCGTGTAGAGGTGTTCGTGGCGGAGGGTGGCGAGGTCCGACTGGTAGTAGCCGCAGTTCAAGGCCAACTGAACATAGAAGCGATATCGTTCGGGCAGAACGGCGAACAGCTTTTTCAACTGCTCATTCGTGTACGGCTCGACATGGATGGGGTTGAAGTTCTTGAAACGGAATAAGCGGTCGGTGCCCCTGGGCTTCACGAAGTCCACCGCCTCCTCGTCGGCCAGCCAGTCGATCAATTGCTTGAGCGTCGTGCAATAGTTGACGGCGGTTCGGATCGATATGCCGCTGGGCAGTGCCATCCAGCCGTTGACGAAACGCTCGAAGTCCGACTTCATGAGGCGTGAGAGGGGCAGGTCGGCGTCGATGAATTTCACGACGTGGTTCAAGTCCTGTTTGTAGCTGATGTACGTGTAGTCTTGGATGCCCTTCCCGCCGCCCAGCCCGACGCGGGATTGGAGATGGTCCACGTACAAGTCCTTGCCTTGTGACAGTGTGATGTTGGAGCGTCGGCGGGAGGCGAGTTGCTCGTCATGGCTCTGATACTCCTTTTCGCCGCTATGTTCGCCAAGGTTGATGACGTATCCCGTTTCGTAGGTCGCATCGCGCTCATGACGTTCCGCTGCCTGAAGGGACCGCATCCTGGCCTCCTCCAACCAATAGGGCTTTTCGCCTGGGCGATTCTCCTTGAAAAATTGCACGGTCTAATCCCAGTCGGCGGCGATGCTGATCGCCCGCTGCAGCGCGGCTCGCTCGTCCTTACCGAGCAATTGGAAAGCTCGGTCGCGGATTTCTTTCCCCTTCCGCTTGTAGTCCTTGAATCCGATCCTGCTGGAGAATTGCCGACCGCTGGTATGCCAGACGACGCGGGGTATTTTGCCATTGAGCTTTAGGATTTGAGTTGCTTGCATCGTCCTTGGCTTCGTCCTTGGCTTCGTCCTTGGCGAAGACGCCGCTGAAGACAGGCACGGAAGCTGCGTTTTCGTCACACCCATTTCCGCCAACTTTCTCACCCATTTCGCCTTTTCGAGGAGGTTTTTGGGTGTGACCGCACGGGAGCGTCGTGCGGCTCTGAAGTCAAGCAGAAATAAGGGTTTACCAACGAAAACGCCCCGCGAGTGCGGGGCGGTGGGGGAATAGCAGCGACAGGAGTCGAACCTGTGACCTTGGGCTTATGAATCCCGCGCTCTACCAACTGAGCTACGCTGCCGAAAAAAAGGACTTTATCCGGCGAAAGTATATTCATTTATCCACGTCAGGCAAGCGGTTCACATCGCTGTGTTGAGCAATCGCATTCAAAAGCCCATGGAACTTGTTCCATGGGAGTCGGTAAACGTCCATCGACGCAACGCAAGGAGGGGAAAAGACATGAGCATTGTTTTGCATGAAGTTTGTATTGATTTGATACCCATGGCGATTACACTTGTGTGATGCGAAAAAAAACCAAGGCGGTCAGCGGTGCCGATGAACAGGGCCGCAGCATGATCAACATCGAGTTGTCGCCGGAAGCGCAGGGCGCGGTCGATGATGCGTGCGACAAGGCGGGGATGAAGAAGCGGGAACTGGTCGCCCGGGTGCTGCGGTGGTTCGCGGGTCAGGATGACGAGATTCGGGCGCTGGTGCTCGGGTCGATCCCGAAAAGCGTTGCGCCGATGGTGGCCCGTCACCTGTTGGAGGTGATGGCCGGTGTGGATAGCGCGGTCGGGCACGTGGAAGAAAAAGGGCGGAAAAGGGCTTAGGCTTAGCCCACGTCACCCACAAACGCCATCGGGGGTCGGCGGACCATCTGATGTTTCCAGGCCTCGCTGACGGCGAGCGCGGTCACCTCAAGCCGGACTTCGGGCGGGAGCGATGCCGAGACGAGGATTTCCCGCCGGGCGTGATCGCAGAGGCTGCCGCAACGCTTCCGGCCTTGCTTGAGAGGGCCGGGAACCAGACGAAAATCATACGTTTCCAAACCGATTTCCAGATGCATCCGAACTCCTTTTAATTACCTAACATAATCATAACAGTTCTCGGTGGAAATGCAAGTGAATATCTCCATACTTCACTTTATTCAACGCAAGCAGGTTAGCCGCGACGCGCAGCGGAGCGCGT
>JANXVV010000497.1 GCA_025351525.1 Humisphaera sp.
CGCGGTTTTGGCATCGAAAAACGCGTGCCTTCGGCACAGCCGCTAAAAAATTCACTCACGTTCAGGCGATTCCATGGGCGACCTTGAACAGGTTCCACGTCAGATGGATCTGCCCCTGATGATGGGCTTCATGCCAGGTCAGCAGGGTGATCGCCTCGGAAACCGTGCGATGCGTGTTATTGGGCCCGGGAATCAACCGCGCCAGCCCGGCGGAGTTCAAACCGCCGATATGGGCTTTGAAATCGGCAATGGCACTCGCCAGTTTTTCGCGAATGGCGGCAAGGGTGGGAACATTCGTATCCGAGGGAACGCTCCCGCCACCGAAAGCGGTGACGATCGCCTCGTCTTTAGGCTTTTGACCCAGCAGCGCGACATTGACATATTTATCGTGCGTCGCGGCACAGTGCATGGCCTGCCAGCCGATATGGGCGCGGCCGGGACCGGGCCGCCACGCCAAAACCGTGCCCGGATCGATCCCTTTTTCCTTCGCAACCTTTTCGATCGCCTCCAGCGTTCCCAGCAGGCGGTTGCGATTGAACTCCAGGCCGGCAATCATCGTGTTGATGTCCATCAGGTTCCTTTGTCGTTCATTAAAAACTCGCTTCGCACTCGGTCGATCCCGAGAGTCCGTATATCATACCCCATCCCGATTGGAACGAAGAATCATTCCAACCGAAGAATCATCCCAACCGAAGGAAAATGTCATGGCCCGCTGTTTTATTCTCGTCTGCAGCGTCCTGCTCGGCCTCGTGATGCAGGCAGGGTGTTCGAGTTTTCCACGCGATTTCCGGGAGGCGACTCTGAAGCCCATTACGGTTCAGTCGATCAACGGGCCGTGGGACGGCGAGTGGATCAGCACCGGCGGCCACCGGGGACGACTTCGCTGCCTGCTCGCATTAAAAGCCTGCGATGCGGAGATAAACTTCGGCATTCGTCCCGTCTATGAAGCACGCTTTGAAGCCAAATTTGCGGGAGTTTTCACGGCGCACTACACCACTTTGCTCCTCATCCAATCCACCGGCGAGGTGACGACTTTATCCGGCGACCATGACCTGGGTGGCCTGGGCGGTGGCCTGTATCATTATGAGGCAAAGGTGACTGCCGACACGTTTGAGGCGACGTATCGCTCGGAGGCGGATCGGGGAACGTTTCAAATGACGCGGCCCGTGAAATGAGTTCAATTTTATCGTCGACGCAGACCGAGAAATGCGCCCAATGCGCCTCCACCGGTTGATGGCAATTGGGCGATGGCCCATTCCTTGGCGTGTGCGCCCTGCGCCCCCAACCAACTCGCGGCATCGGCGGATTTCTCGCGGATTGCCTCGATATTCGTATCTCCCAAGTGCAGGATATTAAAGTGAGTGAGCAACCAGACACTGCCCCCCACCAGAATGGCGAAAAAGGCCATCGTTTTGAGGAAGGCGCGGAACAGCCAACCGATGACGAATCCCAGCACGATGCTAAGGCCGATGCGCGTCGATTGAGGCGACATGCGGCTCAGTGAACCGACCGGTTGCGGCGGAGCGTCGACGGCAGTAGGGGTGCTGCCCACCATCTGGTTGCCATAGGATGGGGCATGTGCTCCCCCGGTAGTCACATGGACCTGGGCATCTCCCCCGGTCTTCGCGACGATCTGCCCTACCGTTCCAAGGACCGCCAACAAGCCACCGATGAGGATCACCGCCTTATGCCATGCCGGCATGAATCGGAGATGGGTGAGGAAGTGCTGGTGGGCGTTCGCCCACTGGGGCCGGTCCGCAGTTGAAGCCGACATGGAAACCTCTCAAAATCGTAAAGGGTGTGGCCTCAATATACCGTAGGAGAGACTATTTTCGCAAACCTGATGAAAAGACTCATTAGACCACGCAGGGCCATCGCATGTGGCCTTCCGGTTCCCTCCCCCCGGTACTCCGGGGGGAGGGGACCGGAAATTTTGACCGAGGCTTTAGGGGGTTTGAGCAGCCTACGTCACCCACTTGGCAAAAATTGAATTATTTCGCGCACGATTTACGTGTTATTGGACATTTATTTTGCCATTTGGGCTATTTTCCTTCCAGAATTATATTGACTTTACTAAAAAAGATGATAATTTTAACTTGGCTTGTTAGGATTGCGGAGAGAGAGAATGGCGAACGGGCGCATTGCAAACGTTTACATCGTCTCTACATTTCAATCCAAACGAAGTCTATGCTGAGCTCGTTTGCGGATAGGACCTATAGGGACCAATTCGCGGGCGGATGAGGTGCGTTGTTTTAAGGTTCAATTCAAAGTGTCTGAGTACTTTTTTTGATTCGGAGGCGGAGATGGCTGGTCGCAAATCGAAGCGTTGGTCCATGTTGTCGGCAGCGGTTGCGGGTGTGGCGGCGATCGTGAGCGGGGGGGCAAGGGCCGACCTGCAGTTCACGTCGAATACCGGCAATCCGAACCCCATCGACGGATCGGGCCTCTGGGATCTGAGTTCGTTGGACTGGCTCAGCGCCGGTAACCTGCCCCAGGCATGGGTCCAAGGCCAGAACGCCATCTTCGGCGGGATCGCCTTCACCGGCGTTCAGTCGGTCGGCGTCGGTGGTATCGTCACCGTCGGCGCGAACATCAACGCGGGCAATCTCACCTTCAATACCGGCGGGTATAACATCGGTGGAACCTCCGGTTTCACGCTCGGCCTTGGTGCCGGCAGTACCATCACCACCACTAAAGACGCCGCCATCTCAGGCCTGGTGACCGGCTCTTCGTTCACGAAGAACGGTGCGGGCACGCTCTATCTCGGCAGCACGCGCGGTTTGGCCGCAGGCACGATCACCGTCACCAGCGGAACGCTCTCGATCGTCAACGATGCGGACCTCGGCGCCGCCAGCGAAGTCGTTCAATTGAACGGCGGCACGCTTCTCCTCGGTGAAAACACCACCCTCAGCCATCAAGTCAATTTCGGCGCCGCAGGTGGAACGATCCAGACGGATCGTACGACTTCGTTCAGCCAAGGTTTCCAGAACATCCTGAATCTCGCCAATGCCCTCACCGGCACCGGCACCTTCACCAAGACCGGCCTGGGCTTTTTGCAGGTGATCGCTCCGGAGAACTTCGCGGGAAACATCACCCTCGGCTATGACGCGGGCTTGCTTAATCTTCGCGCCGGCCCCAACGGGCGCCTCGCGCCCGCCGCCGCCAACACCGGTTCGCTCACCAACCCGGGCATCGCCACCATCTCGGTCGGGCAAGGTTCAATCCTGGGCATCGACAATCTCAACGCGCTGGGTCCCAACGCCACCGCCAACAACATCAATCGTTTGGGCGACAACCTCACCGTAAACTTGAACGGTGGTTCGTTGGCGTATACCGCCGCCAACGTCGCAGCGAGTATCCGCGAATTTGTCGGCACCGTCTCCCTCAGTCAGCAGTTGTCGATCATCAACGTCATCAGCGGCGGATCGACCGGCAACGGCGGTGAGCTCCTCATCGGCAACCTCACTCACACATTGGGTGCGGGTTCTGCGGTCAACTTTCAAAACAACGGGGGTGCCGGCATCGGCACGGTGGGGCAATTCGGCCGCGTATTTATCAACAACTTCAACGGCAGCGCGACCGGCTTCGGCAGCAACGTCACCACGACCAACTCGACGTTCATCGGCGGTTGGGCCCTGGTCAACAATGCCGACTTCGCCGTCTATACCGGCAGCAACAATGGTGTGACTGCCATGGGCAGCACCAACACCTCGTTCGCCTATGGTGCCGCTTCCAACGGCGTCAGCGCGGGTGCCGTGACCCTGATCAACGCCACCCTCGGCGCTCCCACCAATGCCTATACCATCAACACCGGCACCTCCGGCACCGCCTTCTCCAACGGCCTGAAGTTCACCGGAACCGCCGTTCAATCCCTCGGCTTCGCCAACACCACCGGTGCCGGCAACCTCGATACGCTGAACATCGTCAGCGGCGGCATCCTCCTGGACAATACCGCCGGCGTCACCCGCAACATTGGCAACGCCAGCAGCGGCGGCTTCGGTAACCTGACCGCCGGCGGCACCACCACCGCCAAGGTCGCCGAACTGTTCATTCATAACTTCAACACCAGTGGCACCACGATCTACTCGACGATCTCCGACAACGGTACCACCTCCGTCGCCTTGACCATCGATTCAAGCGCCTACTCCACCACGACCCTCAATCCCGGCAACGGCACGCTGGCCAACAACTACTCCGGCGGCACGTATATCAACACGTCCGTCGTCAACGCCAACAGCACCAACTCGCTCGGCTCCGGCAAGGTGGTCGTCGACAATTCCCAGCTCAATGTGGCCTCCGGGGCGTTGAATTCCGGCAGCAACTTCATCTCCACCGTCAACGCCGGCAAAATCCAGATTTCAGCTGCCCTGGTCCTGAGCAATCAGGGCGATCGGTTCTCCATCGGCACCGGCGGCATCTTCTACGCCAATGCCGTTTCGCTCAACAGCCTCACCCGTGTCGCCAATATTTCCTCGGCCACTGGCGGGGGTCAGATCCAGTTGGCGGCCGGCTCGATCATCCAGCACAATATCACCGCCAATGACGGCTCCGACGTCGGCAGCGGTACCAACACGATCCAGGGCCTCGGCACCAACGCCGACCTCTTCTTTGCGGTCGGATCACAAGCGGGCATCAATCAGGCACTAACGGTTGGCACGGGCACGGCTTGGCGCGGCCTGAGTTCGGATCGTAACACGGATGGTTTCGGTCAGGGCGTGCTGAACGTCAATAGCGACATTACGATTCAAGGGCTCCTTAACAACGCCAACTACAACACGTTCAACCTGGGTGGCAACGGCGTCTTTACGATCAATAACACGAGCGCCAGCGTCAACGGCGGTACCACTCTCCCCGTCTTCCTGAACCTCGTCGGCCAAGTCAACCTGGGTATTTCCGCCGCCAACGCCAACACGATGTCCAACAACGTCGTCTTCTCCGTCGGGAGCGGCGCAACCTTGCAGTTCGTCAGCGCGAATGTCGGCATACTTGGTTCCTCGGGCATCGCCAGCAACAACGCCTCGATCATCGTTCGCAACGGCGGCCTGCTGAACCTCCCCGGTGGCGAAAGCAGCGTCTCACTGAATGGCAACGCGACGTTCGAGGCGGGCAGTCGGTTCCAGGGCGATGATACTGGTACCAATCAGCTGGCCGGCATCGGCACGATGACCTTCCTGAAGGGGTCGATCTTTGAAATAAGCCAACCCAACGCTGCTACGGGAACGCAGCCCCTTGTCTTTCAGCCCGGCGCCATCATCCGCGTTGAAGCCAACAGCCCCGTCGGCATCAGCAACCCCAGTCGGCTCGGCACCCCGGGCCTCGTCTATGAAATTTACAACGGTAACTTCGCACTGACCGGGAACGAATCGCTGAACCTCGCAGGCGGAGGCGTGATCACCAATGACTTCGCGGACCGCTCCGTCAACACCGGCACGGGCCTCATCTTCACAGACGGTGGCACGATCGCGGCCTCCGTCAATAGCATCCTGACCGTCTTAAACCCGGTCGTGGCCAATTCCGGCATCTTGAACATCGGTCTGACCGATTCGTTTGCGGGAAATCTTAAGACCGGGGGT
>JANXVV010000512.1 GCA_025351525.1 Humisphaera sp.
CGGAGGCACGCGTTTTTTGTTTAGCTGAAAAAACGCGTGCCTTCGGCACAGCCGCTAAAAAATTTCCGGACTTGGGTCTTTTGAAAAACTGGTGGCATGGGCGTCTCGCCCATGCTTTTTGGCCGAAGAAATGCATGGGCGAGACGCCCATGCCACCTTATTCAAAGCATCCACTTTAGAATCCGGTTCGCTTGAACTGCTTTTCAAGATCGTTCAGCGTCAGGCGGAGGGTGGTCGGTCGGCCATGCGGGCAATTGCTCGATCGGTCGATCAATTCCCGCCGAGAGAGCAGTGCTTCGATCTCGGCAGGCGTCAGTGGATCGCCGGCTTTCACGGCGGCTTTGCAAGCCATCATATCCAGCAACTCGTGAAGAATTTCCTCTTCGTGAAGGTCGAGCAATTCCTGCTCGCCGCGCTCGAGCAGTTCTCGCACGAAGGTGACCGGGTCGAGCTTTTCGAGGAAAGTTGGGAACGCCTGCACCGCCAACGTGCCGGGACCGAATGGCGAGACTTCGATGCCCAGTCTTTGGAGCAGGCCTTGGATTTGTTCCAGCATCGCGATCTGCCGCAGGGAGGCGGAAAGGGTTTGCGGGATCAGCATCCGCTGCGATTCCAACGGCCCGCGCATCAGTCTTGTCCGCAGTTCCTCGTACATCACCCGCTCGTGCAGGGCGTGTTGGTCGATGATGACCATTCCCTCTTCGGTTTGGGCCACCAGATAGCTGTTGTGCAACTGGATCGCCGCGTGTTTCGTGGAGAAACCGGGGGCGCTCGGTGGCGAAGTCGGGACGTTCATCGGCACGCTCGCGGTCGGTGTCGAAAAATCAATTCGCTGCGTCTGCGCCGCGGGGGAATTCAATTGAAATGTCGGTTGATAAGGCGGGGGAGCCGCGATTCCCTCCGTCGAACCCTCTTTGAAAAACGCGGCCAGCGTCGCCCGCATATCCTCGCGGTTCGCCGGTTGAATCGATTCGATGTTGTCGCCTCGCATGGGGATGGCGGCGGGGGTGAGATCGCTGGATAAAAGTTTTTCCCGAATCGCCGACATCACCAGTCCGTGAATCCGGCCACTGTCGCGAAAGCGCACTTCGATTTTCGTCGGATGCACATTCACATCCACATCGCCCGGCGGCATCTCGATCATCAGCACGCACGCGGGATACCGCCCCGGTTCCGTCAGCCCGCGATAGGCTTCGCGGGCGGCGTGCTGGATGAATTTATCCTTGATGTGGCGGCCGTTGAGATAGAAGTATTGATACCTGCCGGTGGGCCGTGCGAACTCGGGGAGACCGACCAAACCGCTGATGTGGATTTCCGCATCGCGCGTGCCGATCGCCAATCGTGCCTCGCGGAATTCCTTCGGCCAGGCTTCCAGCAACCGCTGCTCCGGCGTGGTCACCGGCAGATCGAGCGCGCTGCGGCCATTGTGCGTCACCTTGAACCCAACCTGCGCATGCGGCAGGGCCAGCCGCAAGACCATCTCGTTGATGTGACCGAACTCGGTGGATGCACCTTTCATGAATTTTCGACGGGCCGGAGTGTTGTAAAAGAGATTGCGGATTTCGATCGTGGTGCCGGGATTTCCGGCGGCGGCCTGAGGCGTGCCGATCTCTCCCCCGCGATTTGAAATCTCGTAAGCCGAGTCCGTGTCTTTGGTGCGACTTTGCAACCGGGCGTGCGAGACCGACCCGATACTGGCCAGCGCCTCCCCGCGAAAACCCATCGTGCTGATGCGAAAAAGATCGTCGTCGCAGCTCAATTTATTGGTCGCATGTTCCGCAAACGCCAGCGGTAACTCGGCGGGGGGGATGCCGCCGCCATCGTCGATCACCCGAATCAACTCACGGCCCCCGTCCTCAATTTCGATGAGGATTTGCGTCGCCCCGGCATCAATCGCATTCTCCACCAGTTCCTTGACGACCGAAGCCGGTCGCTCGATCACCTCACCGGCGGCGATGCGGTTGACGAGCGCGGTGGAGAGCTGTTGGATGGGACGCCGGGACATCGGGCGGAGTATAGCCGATTCATTTCGCGGGGTAAGTCGGCTCGACGTGCATCCGGCTTGAGCGGCGATCGGGTTTTCGCCGAAATTGAAACTGGATCAGATCATTTCTTCGGTGATTGAGGATTTTCGCGGCGAGAAGTGAGATTTATTCTTCCTCCGCCGTGCCATCAATCCCATGGCTCCCAATCCCAGCAGGGACAGGGTCGTCGGCTCGGGGACGCCGACGATGACCAAGTCGCCCGGC
>JANXVV010000514.1 GCA_025351525.1 Humisphaera sp.
GGCGTCTCGCCCGTGCTCTTTGGCCGAATAGATGCACGGGCGAGACGCCCATGCCACTTGATTCAAACCAAAACCGGTTCCGGATTCTCCACATCAGCAGAGACGGAATGAAAATACGCCAGCGGCCCACACACGCCACTGAACGAGATTCGCATCTGTCGATGGTCTTTCAAATGCAGCGTGTAACGAGGCTCCTTCAAATTCACCGAAGTATTTTCAGGGATCTCCACATGCCCCGTACACATGCCAAGTTCAGTCCTGCATCGAACGGGAACGAACCCGGTCAGGTCGCGACCATCAAGCGTTAATTTTCCAAGAGTACGCGGCATAAAAGCCTCCGCAAAAACGTTCAGTCGAATGGGTTCAATGACGTTGAGTAAAAGTGTCCAAGCACCGTGCATGCTCAGCTTCTGCAACCACTTTCACGTTTCATTTTAGACTCAGATTAGCGTCCCGACCCGATAATGTCGCGTTAAATCTTCTAAAGCAGCCGAGGCCGGTCAGTGCAAACGATACCCTGCCGTAATTTCCGGCTGTAATCGTAAAACGTCGCCTGTTTTTACACCGACATCTTTCAGGCATTGTGTGTCGAGTAATTGTTTACCGCTGGCCCGGTGATGAAATTTGTAGCTCAGGGGTTGCCCATCCGGAGCGGATTCGGGGAAGCTCATGCGCGCCAACAGTACTGCCAGGATGCGGTTGATCGGCACATCATCCGGCATCTCCACCTCCTGGCGCTTATTGCCGGTCGCATCCCAAATTTGAACAGTCACCATCGCCATGCGAAACACTCCTGTTGGAATAGAGTCATGAAATGGGCATGATAACCGCACGAAGGAACGTCGCAAAATAGTCCAGAAGATTTAGCGGCGCGTCCTGCCAGGGAGAGCCCATGGAACTTGTCCCATGTGGAGTCTGCGAGTGTACAACGCACTTTGCAAATTCAGTGATGTCAGTAAGAGGAGAGGGGACGATTGATTCGAGGAGCATTCGATGCGTTTTATCCACACCGCCGACTGGCACCTGGGCCGGCTGTTCCATGGCCTGCACCTGACCGACGACCAGGCCTTCGTGCTGGAACAGTTGATCGACCTGGTGCGCGATGCCAAGCCCGATGCGGTCATCGTGGCGGGGGATATTTACGATCGCGCCGTGCCGCCGCCCGAGGCGGTGGATCTGCTCGATCAGGTGCTGTCGCGATTGGTGATCGATCTGGAAGTGCCGGTGATTTTAATCGCCGGGAACCACGATAGCCCGGGACGGTTGAATTTTGGCGCGCGCCTGCTGGCGGGGCGACGGCTCTACGTCACCGGCAACCTGCCCGAGGCGTGCAAGCCGTTGGTGTTGAACGATGCCCATGGCCCGGTCCATTTTTACTCCGTGCCTTTCGCCGAACCGGCCATGGTGCGGGCGTGTCTGAAGTCCGATGCAGTCACCGATCCCCAAACCGCGATGGTGGCGATTCTGGATCGCATCCGTTCCGCCCACACCACGGGTGAACGGCGTGTCCTCATCGCGCACGCCTTCGTCGCCGGTGGCGATGGCTGCGAATCCGAGCGACCGCTGAGCGTCGGTGGCGCGGGCACGATCGATGCCGCCTGCTTCCACGGTTTTCACTACGTCGCCCTCGGGCATCTGCACCGCCCCCAGAGCCTGGCTGTCAATGGGGATGAAAAGACCCTGCATTATTCCGGCTCACTGCTCAAATACTCGTTCGATGAATGCGATCAGCACAAGCACATCTACATCGTCGACATGGACGCCGCCGGGGTCTGCACGCGCGAGGCGGTATGGCTGAAACCGCGCCGCGATGTCCGCCGCATCGCCGGCACGATGGCGGAGTTGCTGCAAGGCCCAACCGATGGTTTTTCGAAGGAAGATTACCTCGAAGTGATGCTGATGGATGAAGGCCCGGTGCTGGATGCGATGGGATCGCTGCGCGAGGTCTACCCGCACGTGCTGCACCTCCGCCGTCCCGAAGTCGTCGCCGGCACGACCAGCGATCGGCCCAACGTCCGCACCACCGGCGATGCCGACCTTTTCAAATCCTTCTTCAAACACGTCACCGGAAACGACCTGACCCCCGATCAGGAAACCGCCTTCGTCGCGACCGTCGACGCGATGCACACGGCGGAGCGCGAGGCGGCTCTCTGACCCTTCCCTGGGAAATCCCACCACGCCGGGCCCGCAGCCAAAGGCGACGGCCCGGATTCCGCCCGACCTAAAATGTACATAATGTTACAAAACGTTACGTTTGTGATGGCCACCTCGAATATGCATCGCGTAAAAACGAGGAAATGTCCCAGTCCAAGCAATATTTCAACATAAAAGTAATGCGATCGCTATCGAATTTTCCGGTTCAGCAAGTAGGGTGAGGCGTACTCGCCCACCCTCTTGGTTTCCCGGCACGGTGAACCCGTGGATATCTACTCCCTCCCCCGCGCGCGGGGTAACTGTTTACCGTGCCCAGAACATCGGGAAATGCAGCGTAGAAAGACCGCTCACATCCCACATCCGGAGGACGATCTCGCGAAACCGTCGGAGAATCGATACTGTTTCGGTCAGTGACGGTAAACAGTTACCGCGCGGGCAACTTGCTATTGATGAGCGTCCCCTTTTATTTCTCCCCTTTTATTTATTCGACCAGTTGCGCAAAGACGGTGCGACCATGATTTATCCGCGCATCGTCGCGGTTGACCGGCCGGATGCAGGCCGAAACGGGAGAACGAAATTGAAATCGTGTACCCCCTCATCAACGATCAGAACCTCGATAAGACAAAGGCAAAAGTCGCTTTGGCGATTTTCTTAACCGGACA
>JANXVV010000526.1 GCA_025351525.1 Humisphaera sp.
CGGATTCGAGGATGCTGTCGCCCTGCAGTTCGCCGACCCAATAGCCCGCATCATGCTGCTTAGAAAGCAAGGCGCTTCTCGCATTTGTCAGCGCACTTTCAATGTCCGGGCGGATGCCGGTTGGATCGGTGGACGGCGACGGTGGAACGGATTTGAAAACCGGTGATTGCAGCGACATAACGGGGGACACCGGTTTGACGGGGGACGAAGAGTTCATTATTCAGCCGTTTCGCTTGCGAAGCGCGTCCATGTCACTGTGCGAGATCACGCGCTATTCAAAATGCCTTGCCGCAAAGACGCAAAGAGCGCAAAGGAAAACGCAAAGAAATCAATTTCAAATTCCTCTTTGCGCTTACTTTGCGCACTTTGCGCCTTCGCGCCAGTGTTTATTTTCTTCCATTACCGGTGACGATTCACTCCATGACGACCTGCCACGGTTATGGCGCTTCATCCTGCGCAGTCATCTTGCGGGACAATTGCTCATCTGCGCTTCGCAAGCGAAACGGCTCAATAATTCATGCGGTCGCCCGATCTGCTGAATCTTCAGCATGGGTGGGAGCGGTGTGCCGGCGTCCGTGAATCAACGGCTCGCCCGCCAGAAATCCAAGCCCGTGCGGCGGTGTGATGACATACACGCCCGCCCCCTTCTGCTGCTCGGCGATCTGTCGATGAAAATTTTTCATCTCCGTCCAGTGCATTCGCGGGCGAAAATGATGCTCGGCGTGATACCCGTTGTTGAACCACAGCCAATTGTACAACTTGTGATACGAACTCACCCCCCACGCCATCGGCACATCAGGGTTGCCGCCGTAATGCAGGTAGTAGCCATTCACATAGGACAGGCAGTGCCCGAAATAATAGAACGGCAGAAAGAAGACCATGAACCGCCAGTTCAGCACAAAACCGGCGGTGAAGAACGCGATGAACGCGGCGATTTCAAAGACGCCCCACCACGCCTCGGAAACGCTCAGTCGTTTGATGTCGTTGAAAATCTCGCGCGGATCATCGCGGAAATAGGACAGGAAAATATACGTCCAGGGATTTTCCGGCTCGCCATCGTGACCATGCTGATAGATGGAAAGCGGATCGATCGTCCTGCCCTTCTCATCCGGCAGATCGGCATTCCCCATGTGATGACGGCGATGCACCGACTCGTAAAACACCTGCGAAAATCCCATCGTCAGCGATTCCACAGTGCTGAAGAGGCGATTCAGAATCCTCGACCTGAAAAAGCGGTTGTGCAGAAAATTATGGGAGACGCCGTTGATGTTCCAGGAAATGCTGATGGAGTAAATCAACCCCAACGGCAGCATCGCCCACCAGTGCAGATGCTTGAACGCGAAGAACAGCCCGATGACGTAGGCGAAATGAGCCAGTCCCGCGAGCGCGGGGATGATATCGTAGCGGGAGTGGGCGAAAAATTTGGAGGACGTCGAAACCACTGAAAACACCTCTAACAACCTTGAAGGAAATCAGGAATATAAATCACAGAACGGCCATCGCGCCTTGCCTCTAATCGCGCTTGGTCCGTTGAAAGCGTCTCTATGCCCACTGTGGTTCAACCGCATTCTAATTCACGCCCCCGCCGGTGGCAGTCGACTGCCAAGCGTAAACCAGCCTTTGCTGGGATCGTAAATCAATTGCAGCAGTCGGCGATCGAATTCCTGAAACCAGCGCCACCATTCGATGGGTTCCAGATCCTCCACCTCCGCCGCAAACTCGTCGTTGCCAAGGCGGATTCGGTCCGGGTTGCCTGCGACGCACGCGGGGAATAATCCGCGAGCCGTGGCCCAGTGATAGATCGTCTGGTGATTCGTCGTTTCATAAACAGTCATAGCGCCCGCGATTGTAGGAATCGATCGGCGGTTTGCAAAGAATTCCCTTGCCGTCTCGGGAGTTTTCGCGACAAATCATCCGAGATCGCCTCGAACCAGGGCCATCGCATTCGAGATTTCCGGTCCCCTCCCCCCGGTACTCCGGGGGGAGGGTTAGGGTGAGGGGTCTTGCATTTAACTTCCGCCGGATCGAGAGATGCGACGTCTTCTTGCCACGAAGAAAAACCCCTCACCCTAACCTTCTCCCATGAGTACATGGCGGGGAGGGGACCGGAGAGCCAAATGCGCCGCGAACGACGAGCGACGATCTCCATGGAAAACGGGCCTACCTGTCGCTTATACTACCGTCCGCGCGTTTGATGCAAAACCGACTTGGATGACGAAAGTAGATGATGCAAACCGATTTCATGGCTTGGCTCGATCAGCAACAGGGGCGTCAATACGACCTGCACTCGGACCATATCAATCCGGTGTTCGTGAAGATGCTGCGCACGATCGGTTTCGATAAAGGTTACGTGCGCGGCGAGGGTTGCTACCTGTGGGACGCCGAGGGAAATAAATATCTGGATCTGTTGACCGGCTGGGGAGTCTTCGCGCTGGGCCGCAATCACCCGAAGGTGAAATCGATCCTCAACCAACTGATGGACCGCAACCTGCCGAATCTCGTCCGAATGGATTGCGGCTTGCTCAGCGGGTTGGTCGCCGAAAAGCTCACGAGCAAAACCGGGGGTGATCTGTCGCGCGTTTTTTTCTGCAACAGCGGTACGGAGACGATCGAAGGGGCGATCAAATTCGCCCGCTGCGCAACCGGTCGACAGCAGATCGTCTACTGCGATCACGCGTTTCACGGCTTAAGCACCGGCGCATTGGCGCTCAACGGCGGGGAATTTTTTCGGGAGCGATTCGGGGAACTGATGCCCGGAACTTCGTGCGTTCCGTTCAATGATCTGGCGAAATTGGAAGAGGCGCTTAGTCGTAAGACGACGGCGGCGTTTGTGGTCGAACCGGTGCAGGGCAAAACTTGCGAGGTGGTGGCCGATGGATATCTGGCCGAGGCCCGCCGTCTTTGTGACAAATACGGCACGCTGCTCGTTCTGGACGAAGTGCAGGCGGGCCTGGGTCGCACGGGCAAATGGTTCTGCTATCAGCATTGGCCGAGCGTCGAACCGGATATCGTCTGCACCGCCAAGGCGCTGAGCGGCGGATATGTGCCGGTGGGCGCGATCATCACCCGGCCAAAAATCATGGACGGCGTTTTCAATTCCATGGAGCGCTGCGTCGTTCACTCCAACACCTTCGGGCAAAACGACATGGCCATGGCCGCCGCGTTGGCGAGCCTGCATGTAATCGAAGAAGACAAGTTGGTTGAGAACGCCGCCGCGCTCGGGGAATATGCGATCGCCGAGCTGCGAAAGCTGAGCAAGGACAATCCTTTCGTCGCCGCCGTGCGCGGCAAGGGGTTGATGTTCGGCATCGATTTCGCCCGGCCCAAAGAATCTTTCAAACTGAAGATGGCCTGGGACATGCTGCACAAAATGAACTTCGGTGTGTTCGGTCAAATGATCATCATCCCCCTGCTACAGAAGCACCGTATCCTCACGCAGGTCGCCGGTTATCACACCGAGGTGATTAAATTCCTACCGCCGATGACGATCACCAAAGAGGATGTGGACTGGTTTTTGGGGGCGATGAAAGACGTGCTGGATGACACCCTGCGCGTTCCCGGCACTGCGTGGACCACCGTAGCCGGCCTGACGAAGCGGGCGATTAAAGCATGACCCTCCGACGCCAGTGCTTTGTTAAAGCTGAAATTTCGGGCTGCGTGCCGTAGGGGTGCCACAGGTCGGCGTACTCGCAGACCTGTGCTCTTCCGGCGGTCAAAGAGCCCAGGTCTCGGAGTACCGCGACCTATGGCACCTTCATTTTTAGCTGTGACAAAGCACTGGCCGATTTGAAATCTCATGGGCTTTTTACAACGACGAATTCGCCATGGCGTCATGCACGTGGTGGCCCACCCGAAGCTCACCCTGCTGATCGCGGGGTTATCTTTAGCGGCCTGCCTGGCTGTCGCCTCCGCACGTCTCGGCATCTCCAGCGACGAAAATAAACTCTTCTCCGCCAAGGTGAAATTCTTCCACGACTTTCTCGACTTCGAAGAGAAGTTCCCGGAGAACGAAGCCCTGTATGTCGTCGTCGAACCGAATGATCCGAAGCATATTCCGGCGGTTTCGCGATGGACGAATCTGGCGGATCAACTCGCGGTGAAGTTGCGCGCCTTGCCGCAGGCGGTGCTGTCGGTGGACAGTCGGGTGCCGTCCGATCAGATGGGGCCGCAGGGGATTTTGTACGATGACGCGGCTCGGGTTCACCGATCGTTTGAAGATTTCAAACAGTTCGTCGCGCTGATTCGATTGTGGGCCGAGAAGCCGGGCCTTCTGCAAAAGCCGCTCGGGTCGACGGCTATGGAACGGTTTCTCACCGCGCTGTCGCTCCGTCTGCTGGCCCCGCCGCCGCAGGAAGATTTGTCGCCGTTCATCGGGCTACTGGTGAATGCATGGCAAAATGCGCTTAAGAATGCCGACATGCCCTTGAAAGCCGGCCAGGGGCTGCCCGATTTTTCCACGCTCGACGCCGAAGATGCTTCCCGGCTCGGTTACTATTACGTGCCCGATGAATCCGATCATTCCAAGCATCTGCTGCTGGTCAGCGTCTACCCGAAGGTCAATTATTCCTCCCTGACGGCGATCTCTCAAACCGTCGAATCCATCCGGGCCGCTGTGGGGGAAGTCGGGAAAAACTTCCCGGAATTCAAGCTCGGCACCACCGGTCGGCCCGCCCTCGCGGCGGACGAGATGAGCATCACCGACCGCGACAGCAATCGCGCGGAAATCGTCGCGCTCACCATCGTCTTCATCGTGATGGCGTTGATGCTCAAGTCGATCCGGCTGGCATTTTTCGCCGAGCTTTCGCTGGCCGTCGGCATCGGATGGACCTTCGGCTGGGCGACCCTGAGCGTCGGTGAGCTCAATCTGCTGTCGCTGGTTTTTCTGATCGCGCTGATTGGGATCGGGATGGATTATCTGGTGCAGATTCTCGCCGCCTATCGCCGTGAGGCCCGGCGGCGGCGGCGGGCGCAGGCCATCTGGACGCGCGTCTTCACGTCGGTCGGCCCACCGATCAACACCGCCTGCCTTGGCGCTGCCGGGGCTTTTCTCGTTTCGGCACTGACCGACTTTCGCGGCGCGGCGGACCTCGGCATCATCGCGGGCGGGGGTCTTTTGCTCTGCCTTCTCGCCGGTTACACGGTGCTGCCCGCACTGCTGGTGCTGTTTCCTCCGAAGCTGCAAATGCTCGACGTCGCCGACCGGTATGCGGGGCCGGTAGCGCAGGTGGGCGGATGGCGATTGCTTCTCCCCGCCGGTTGGATCGCGGCTTTGCTCATCGGAATGGTGTTCGCGGTAAAGACCCGCTTCAATCCCAACCTGCTGGATTTGCAGGCCCCCAACACCCCCGCCATGCAACCGATCCGAAAATTACAGACGTGGTCGGCTGTGATTTTATCGAAGGATCTCGTATTGCTTCGTAATGCACGCACGTCGGTTGAAGCATCGCCCACTGTGGCGACGACCAACAGTATTCTGAATGCCCATGACAATTACGATTGGTTGGAAGCCCATCGAATGGAGTTGCCGACGATCGAGTGGACACAGCCGTCCGCCATCGCACCGATCGATTTACCGACGATCGCCCGTAAGGCGAGATTGCTCGCCGATCGACTCGCCGCCAAATCACCGCAGGTCGGCCCGCCGGTTGATTTGCGGGATTTCGCCGATGCGCTGGAGATGAAAGAGGCCGCCGACGAAACGGCGGTCCGGCTTTCCGCCTGGCAATCCGCATTTATCGAGCAGCTTAAAGAACTCGCCGCGCAGATGACCCCGCCCCCGCCGGAGGTTGGCAAACTTCCGCGAGAGTTGCGCAGCCATCTGATGAGCGAAAGCGGACACTACGCGCTTTACATCTACCCCAAATCCGATCTGTGGAAGCAGGAAAATCTGAAGCCCTTCGTTCGCGATATCGAGGCTCGCGTGGCCGCTATTCCGGGTGGACTGACTGTCACCGGCATCGCGCCGAACATCTATCATTCCACCAGTTCCATCCAGAAAGCCTTCTATCAGGCGACGGCGTACGCGCTGGCGCTTATCGTGCTGCTCGTCTTCATCGACCTCCGCAGCATCGGGCAGACATTGCTCGCGGTGAGTGTGCTGGGACTGGGCTTGCCGATGCTGGTGGCGCTGATGGGGCTTTTTCATATCGACTGGAACTTCGCCAACTTTTTCGCCCTGCCGATTTTGATCGGTGCGGGCCATGAATATGGCGTGTTTCTCGTCCATCGCTACCGCGAAGCGAAGCGCGATCCCCGCCGTATCTGGCGGCGATGGGATGCCAGCGATCGCGCGCTGCTGCTCTGCGCCTTCGTCACCTCCAGCAGCTTCGGTTTTTTCTGGGCCCTCGGGCATCATCGCGGCCTGCGCAGCCTCGGATTGGTCATGGCCCTCGGCACCGGTTGCATCTACCTCGCGGCGGTGCTCGTGCTGCGACCGCTTTTGCTCTGGAGACTTCAGCGCGGCAAGACGGTCAATTCCTCTCGCAGCGCGTCCATCAACGGCAGCAGCGTCTTGCTCGAAAAATCAAAATGAATTCCCGCCGTCGCGAATAATTCCGGCAGCGGTTTGGTTCCACCGAGCGCCAAAGCCGCGCGATAATTCGACAGTGCCTGTCGGGGATCCACCCGCGATTTCATCCACAGTTGCAACGCGCCGAGTTGGGCGATCCCATACTCGATGTAATAGAACGGCGATTGGAAAAGATGCAGTTGCTTCTGCCAACTTGCCGCCCGAATGGATTCGCACCCCGACCAATCCACATCCCCACCGAAGCGGTCCAGCAGCGAAATCCACTCCGCCGTTCGCTGATCCGACGTGTGTCCTTCATGCGTGTAAATCCAGTGCTGAAGCGAGTCGATCGTCGCCATCCAGGGCAGAAATCGGATGATCCCCTCGATCAGTGTCCGCTTCGCCCGCGCGGCATCGGCCTCGCTGTAGAACAGATCGAAGTGATCCGCCCCGAGCAACTCCATCGCCATGCTGGCGACTTCGCAAAATTCCATCGGCGCGCTGCGAAGGTAAGTCAGCGGTTCATCCTTCGCCGCCAGGCAGTGAAACGCATGGCCGCCCTCGTGCAGCAGCGTTTCCACATCGCGCTGCAGCCCCGCCGCATTCATAAAAATGAACGGCTCGCGCGCCTCTTCCAGATTGCACTGATACCCGCCCGGTTGCTTGCCCTTGCGACTGTCCAGATCGAGATTGTTCCGCAGCCGCAACGAATCGAAATCCTCCGCGAGCGCCGGTGACAATCGATCGAAGATCAACCGCGTTTTCTCGACGAACTCCCCGATCTGATTCTCCTTGAACGGCTCCAAAGGCGGGCGATTTTTCGCATCCACCGCCAGATCCCATGGC
>JANXVV010000534.1 GCA_025351525.1 Humisphaera sp.
CTCGCTCGGTTGGCTAAAAGACGCAGGTCTCGGAGTACCGCGACCTGTGGCACCCCGCACCGTTGAAAACCGGGAAGTTATTTGCGACCCGTTCCTTAGTGCATAAGTATTTATCAAATGTGACGTTGTAAGGAAATCCAATTCATGTCTATGGAATATCGCTTGCCTCTCGAAATACGTGCGGAGGTGAACAACAATCGTCATTTCCGATCAGCGCTGAACTTGATCGCCGTCAACGAGTGCGCCGGAAAGGTGTGGCTCAACGCCCCGGCGATCGTGCGTTCTCGCGACTCAGAGATCTTATAAGACGTGCCTGTCGCTGTCGTACCAGTGAGCGTTTGTATAGCCGCATCGCCGCCGGCAAAGCCCACGATTTGGATGCTGGCCGTCACGTTGTCTGTCGCATCCTGGTTGACCGCCATCAGATACACGCCGCCGTTTGCGTCGCGGCCGGCCTCGGCTTCGAGTCTGGGCAACTGCAACCGCTGTGCGTCCGCCGGCATGTTCGCGTCGCCAATTCGCTTGATGTAACCGCTGTAGTAGGGAGTATGGGTTTCGAAGTTATTGGTCGGGCGCAGCGGGTTGTTGTCGATCTGCAGGCCGATCAAGCGATCGCCGAAGTGGTGTGTGAACAACTGAAAAGCGCGGGCCGACGCCGTCATCTCAAATTCAGGCGACGGGCCGAAGACGCCTACCGTCGTGGCGTGCCGCTGGGCGTGCGGAACGCCGATGCGCATCCAATGCATAAGTTGCGTGGCGTCATAAAGCCCGGTGCTGAGAAAGCGATAGGTGCCGCGGTTCGCAGTGCCCTCCGGCAAGGTCTGGTCCTGGCGATTGGGGCCGTATTCGGTGCAGATCACCCTCACCTGTCCGCGACGCGAGGGGGCGACGGTCTTGTCGATCAGGTCTTGATATGCCTGTACCTCGCGTCCCAGACGCGCGCTCGAGAGCATCAGGTTATGGTGCCACTCGTCCAGCGTGCGCGCCTTGGGGACGTTGTAGTCGTTGGTGTACGGATGAACCACGATGCCGTCGTAAAGATTCTTATCGCCCATTTCGCGGATGATGTTCGGAGACTCGAAACCGGCGAAGATCCGGATGTCCGCGTCGACGGCCTTCATCGCCGAGTAGTAATCGACGAACCCTGCGCGCCGCGCGCGGTAGCTCGCCGTGATCAGCGCGTTTTGGGCAGGCGCTGCGCCGTGGGTTCCGTCGCCAAATCGCAGTTCACCCGTTGCGGCGTCGAGCTGGTAAACATGACCTGTGGCCGCCTGAATGTCGGGCACGCCCTGCCACATTTCCCCACCGACGAACACCTCCACCGATTCGGGCAGCACTGGATAATAGCGGATGACCTTGCGCTGATTTGGCCGGCCGTCGCCGAGGGCCGCCGACGCGCGTAGGTCGTCGTCGCTCGTGACCGGCTGCTTGTCGTATTGAATCATGCCGCCAAAACAGTACTCAGGCGCATAGGAGTGGCGCTGCGGCTGCATGGGCAGCGCGCTTGGCGCGGTTGGCCTCGGTGTCGACGGCATTGAGCCAGTAACGCTGCACCTCGTTCGGGCCGTCAGCCTCGTTGCCAATTTCGAAGAACCGGATGTGGTAGGGTGCCGGGTGGCCGTTGTCGGCACGGGCTTGCGCCCAGTCCCTTCCTTTATTGCGGTGTTGTCCCGGCGTTCCCCTAAGGTATTCGACCAGATCGGAGGCATCCTGCGGATTGGAGTTCGGCGCGCCGATGCCATACATGTAAACCAGTTCGACCCCGTTTTGTTCGCACCAGCGGGCGGCTTCGTCGACACCCCAAGTGGCGACTTGCGGCCCGCCACCGCCGGCTTTGATTCCCTGCGCCGGCTGGATTCGGCGGCGTTCGCCGACCGGCCCGATGGCGTGCTTCCACTCGAAAGTGCTGGCGACGGTGCCCCCGGGATAACGAATGCTTTTCAGCCCCGCCTCGCGGTGATGGCCTTCAAAGGCCGGCTTCATGTGCTGTTCCGCAGCGTCCCATGTACCGCTCGCGTCGTTGTTGTAGCGCTGGTTCGAACCATAGATTAAGGGAGAGATCGCCCCCCGGTCTTGCTTGGGATCCAAACGGATCATGGTCTCGCCCCGCTCCGCCGCATCCCGCGGCTGGCCATGGCAAACCCAGCTGAAAGTGGCGAGCGTCATCAGAACGTGCGACAAACAACAAGGCAGTTTTGCCGTCAATTGCGAACCCTCGCTTCCGAAAGGCATCCGTCGCGGACGCTCAATTCCAACGGCGAAAACCAAATTCTTCGCCTAACGCAACGATAACGCTTGAGGGCGAGAATTCAACGGCACTGTCACACTCGCGGTAGGTTCCGGGTCTGGTATTTTGATTGGCATGCGACCCTGCGCGGGGATATAGACCGATAATCCTCCATTGCGCAAAAAGCGCTCCAATACCTAACCCAACACCCTTGGGCAATGTCTGATGAGATGTGGTAGAACGATGCCGTTTGAGAAATTTTCCCATGCGCATGATTTGGCTCGGCAAATTCGGGATTCTCGCGACGATGTTGTCGATCGTCCTGCACGTATTTCGGTTGATGGCGGACGACCGCGCCGACCGCCCGCAGATCGCCGCCGCCACCGATGAGGCGGTGGTCAAACTGCGCGAACAGATCGAACGCACCTCCCTTACCTCCCATCTGACGGTCGGCGAATTTTTGCGCGCAACCGGCGGCACGGATGATCTGACCCATGCCCTGGCAAGGGCCGAGATGCTGGGCGGCCCGCGATGGGTCGACGCCGAGACATGCCAGATTCAACTCAACATCAGCGGGGCAAGGGTCGCCCATGTGCTTCAACAGATCGCCGCTGTCCATCCCAAGGATTCACCGCTCACCGGCAACGAAGTCGCCCGCGAAACGGAGAATTGGCAGTGGCGCACTTTTAGCGGCACCGGCGTCAGCACGGCGTTTGGCAGGGTCGCCACCCTGCGCACCAACGGCTTGACCGGCGGATGGGCGAACGTGTCGGATGCGGATCGTCAAAAGGCGCTGGCCGCCGCGAAAGCGGATGCGATGTCGCGGGTGGTCGATAGTCTCAAACCCATCGGGCTGGTGAAGGGGAAGACTGTTGGCGATGCCCTGGCGAATCAAGAAGTTCACCGCGCGTTGTCAGACTGGCTGGAAAATCGTCCGGTGATTCGCGTGGAATACCGCCGCGACCTGCAACTGGAGCTTTCGATGGCCGGGACACCGGACGGGTGTTTCTCGGTCGTCCGCGCGGCGATCGTGAAATTCACCGATCTCCCCACCCCCGCCACCGAAGCGGGTTGGGCCGAAGTGCGGAGTGAATTTGAACGGCGGATGTCCGCGCCGATCGGTCGCGCCACCGCACCGGGCGCCATTGGCGCGCAACCCGCAGCGCGAAGCCGCACGGTGTTACCGGCCAAGGCGCCGGAGTGGGTCGGTCGCAAGTTGGAAGCCGAGGGCATCGCGGATTCAGGCAGCTCAAAGCTGAAGGCGGCACGGGAAGCGGAGGGGATCGCGCGGAAAAAACTGACCGATGAGGTTCGCCATTTGCCGATGCCGGGGGGATTGACGCTGGGCAAGATCGCCGATCAGGATCCATCCCTTCATGAAGCCGTGAAAAAAGTACTGGATCGGGCGGCGACCCAAATCGACTACAACCACCGCAAAGGCGTGTCCGCCATACTCCACCTCGATCTTCGCGAGGTATGGGACGCCCTGCGCGCGGCGGAATAAATTCTTCATTATTTAGCCGTTTCGCTTGCGAGGCGCGTCCGGTGCGGGATATTCGGATCAACCCTTCAGGAACGGGCCTGCAATAACTTCCACGTGCTGGTCGGGTGCCACAGGTCGCGGTACTCCGAGACCTGTGCTGGCTTGGCCGAAAGACACAGGACTGCTCCGAAAATGACCGCCAGTTAGTACGAAGTACGTGCAAATCGCGGTC
>JANXVV010000554.1 GCA_025351525.1 Humisphaera sp.
GCCCATGTCTTCTTCCAGTGGCATTGGCGTCCCGCCCATGTCTTCTTCCCCTGGCGATTCGCAGAAAGAAGAACATGGGCGGGACGCCCATGCCACCGCGCTTGGCATTCCGTTCTTCGACGTGGCCATCAACCCCACCATCCTCGACGGCAAGGGCGAGCGGATGAGCAAGTCGAAAGGCAATGGCGTCGACCCGGTTGAGATCATCGACATGCTTGGCGCGGATGCCCTGCGCTTCACGCTGGCCACGATGGCGACCGAAACCCAGGACGCGCGCCTGCCGGTGAAGAAGGATGCCCAAGGCCGCAACACCAGCGAGAAATTCGACCTCGGCAGAAACTTCTGCAACAAGCTCTGGAACGCCGCGAGATTCGTCATCGCCAATCTCGAATCCACCCCTCAGTCCCCAGTCCTCAGCCCTCAGTCCTCCCTCCCCGATCGCTGGATCGTCAGCCGATTCAACCGGGCGGTGGAAGAGGCCAACACCGCGCTGAAACAGTATCGCATCGACGTGTACGCCAAAGTCTGCTACGACTTTTTCTGGCGCGACTTCTGCGACTGGTACGTTGAGGCCACCAAGCCCGCGATGAAGGATCCGGCCCGCGCCGCCCAGACCGCGAATGTGCTGGCCGCCGTGCTGGATGGCGCGCTGAGGCTGATGCACCCGGTCATTCCATTCATCACGGAAACGATCTGGTGGAAGCTGAACGAAGTGCGTCCGAATCGCGCATTGCCCGGCCGGATTGACACGGCGTACAGCCTGCGGCTCATCAAGGCACCCTGGCCGACGGTAGGTGAATTCAGCGAGGCCGCCGAGCATCTTTTCCCGAAGATCCAGGAGATCGTCGGCGCGATCCGCAACGTGCGGAACGAATACAAGATGGACCCGAAGAAGCCGGTGATAGTGGCGATCACCGCCGCCCCCGACCCGACCCGGCAGATCATCGAGAACCGCGAGTTGATCGAACTACTGGCAATCTGCACGCTGCGGGACATCGGCTCGGAAGTGAAAGGTGCAAGTGACGCCGCCCGCGCTTCCGCCGCCGGATGCGACGTGTTTGTGGAAGGGGTGATCGATGCGGGTGCGGAAAAAGAGCGCAGTCAGAAACGCCGCGAGGAGTTGACGAAGAAAGTCATCGCCCTGAATGGCCGCCTAAACAACGCCGGTTATCTCGCCAAAGCCCCGCCGAGTCTGGTGCAGCAGACGAAGGATGAGATTGCGGAAGCGGAGGCGGAGTTGGGGAAGCTGGATGCCTCCGCATGAAAAGACTGGAACCGCCGAGAACACAGAGGCGCGCTTAGGGTTCGAGCGCGTCTCCGTGGTCTCCGTGGTTCAATTCTTTCTTTTTATTTCATTATGGAATCGCCACACGGACGAACGTGAGGTGCTCGTAATTTCCGCGCTCGAAGAGGCACCCCACCGTTCCATCGGGAAAGACGGCCATGCAGCTGTACGCCGCCGCCCCGGGCTCGATGACGATGGATCGTGGCCAGGTCTTCCCGTCGTCCTCGCTCACCCGCATCGTCAGATTTCGGCGATTCTTCGGGTCCGCCGGATTGCAAAACAGCAGCCCGACTTTCCCATTCCGCACAAATCGTGTGAGGCTCGCCTGGCAGATCGGCTCAACGAGCGCGGCATCATCGCGAAGGTCGCTCCACGTCAGCCCGCCATCCTTGCTGATCGACACGGCCCGGCAACCCTTCTTGCGATAGGAGCGCATGTTGGTCATCACCGAGCCATCCGAGAGCTCGACGGCCTGCGACTCATTCCCCAGCACGCCGGAGATTCCGCCGAGTTTCCAGGTCTTGCCGTGGTCATCGCTGTAGATCGAGTGGGCTTGATAAGTCTTGCTGCCCGCCAGCGCATCATTGCACGGGATGAGCAATCGCCCGCCAGCCAACTGGATGCCGACGCCCGGGCCGGTGGCGTACCACGTCCAGTTGAGACCCTTCACCTCTTTGGTGATCTCGCGCGGCTCGGTCCATGTGATGCCATCATCACCGCTCGACATCACCCACACGGTGCGCGGCCCCTTGGAAGTCCCGTTCAGCACTTTTCGCTCTGAATCCTCACCCAGATTCCGCGTGTGCAGGAGAAAGATCGTGCCCGTGTCTCGATCAATGACCGGGCAAGGGTCACCGATCGTATTGGGCGGATCGGCCGCGAGGCGCGTCAGCGTTCCCCACGTACGGCCGCCATCGGCGCTACGCTTCATCACCAGTTCGATATGCCCGCTGTCATGGGCCGCCGCCCGTCCCTCGGCGAAAGCGAGCAATGTGCCTTTGGGCGTAAGGATCAGCGACGGAATGCGAATGGTGGGGTAGCCGCCTTCACCGTTGCTGAAGACGTCCACCGATGGTTTTTGATCGGCGGCGCGAGCGGGCATCGGTGCAAGAGTCGAGATCGCGATGAGCAGACATAATAGGTTGCGCATGTTTCAATACCTTGGAGTTCGGGCGCGTCTCTGTGCTCTCTGTGGTTCAAAGTCTTTTCTTCATCCAATCAATGCCGATTCCAGTGGATTGAGTTCATGGGGAACCGTTACCTCTTCCGGAACAACCGTCCCCTTTGCGACGCGCCGACGCCCTTCCAACAACTCAAAACGACTTCCCACTTGTAAGAGATTTGCCGGAGCGTCATCGACAAGAAAGCTCACTTCCGCATAGATGTAATGACCGGCATTGAAGGAATGCTCGAATTTGATCAAAACGCTCCAAGCCTCGTGCGGCCAATGCTCATCATCTTCGAATCGAGCAACGGTGCTGTAAAGCGGGCCAGCCGGAGGTAGTTGTCGGCCTCCCTGTTCCGGGGGAATCCAACGAATCAGTGCGTGTGAGGGCTTCATGTTGACACTTCGTTTCAGTCTAAGAGCCTGTTTAAGAATAAGGCTGGGTTCGCCCTGATATTCCGCCTATGGTAATAAGCGAGTAATCAGACGGAACGCTCGAACAATTGAAATCACGCCGGGATCGGAGCCGTAGGCGACGATCCCGGCGTATTCATAGAGAGGCACCTCAACTTAAACTCTCAATTGTCGCAACGTTCGATTCAGTGCCTCCACTGTGTTCTTAAACAGGCTCTAACTTTGGCCGCCGCGTATTCCAGTCCGTCGCCGACTCATACATCCTGGCGATGCGTAGAAGTTTTTCCTCGCTGAAGGTGGGGCCGAGAAGCTGCATGCCGATGGGAAGAGGTTGATCGCCGTTTGTAAAACCGCACGGCATGGAAAGCCCGGCGATGCCGGCGATGTTGCACGTCACCGTGAACACGTCGCACAGATACATCTGCAACGGATCACCGGTTTTTTCACCGGCTTTGAAAGCGGGCGTCGGCGTGGTCGGGCAAAGAATCGCATCGCACTTCTCAAACGCCTGATCGAAATCGCGCTTGATGAGCGTTTTGGCTTGCAGAGCGCGGACGTAATACGCGTCGTAGTAGCCGCTGGAGAGGGCGTACGTTCCGATCATGATTCGGCGTTGGACTTCCTCACCGAATCCTTCCGCGCGGGACTTGCTGAACAGCTCGATGATGTTCTCAACCGGCTCCTTCGTGCGATGCCCGAAATGAACGCCATCGTAGCGGGCGAGATTGCTGGAGGCTTCGCAGGGGGCGATGACATAGTACGCGGCGATGCCGTATTCCGTATGGGGCAGGGACACATCGACGATCGTCGCGCCCATCGATTTATACAGCGCGATCGCCGTGTCGACGGCGGCTTTCACCTGCGGATCCATGCCGGCGGTCAGCTCAAATTCTTTGGCGATGCCGATGCGGAGACCTTTTACGGGCTGGTCGAGACTTGCCAGATAATCGGGCACCGCCGTCGGAACGCTGGTGGAATCTTTGGGATCGTGACCGCTGATGACATTGAGCAACAGGGCGGCATCGGCGACGGTCCAGCCGAAGGGACCGATCTGATCGAGCGATGACGCGAAGGCGACCAGGCCATACCGGCTGACGCGGCCATAGGTGGGCTTCAACCCGACCAACCCGCACAGCGCGGCGGGCTGGCGAATCGATCCGCCGGTATCGGAACCGAGACTCGCGCAACACATCCCCGCGGCCAATGCGGCAGCGCTGCCACCGCTCGATCCGCCGGGAACCCGCGACGTGTCCCACGGATTGCGGGTCGTTTTGAAGGCGCTGTTTTCGGTGGAAGACCCCATCGCAAATTCATCGAGGTTGGTCTTCCCCACGATCACCGCGCCGGCGGCTTCGAGCATTTTCACGACGGTCGCATCATACGGCGCGCGGAAATTCGCGAGCATTTTGGAGGAGCAGGTGGTGGTGCCGTAGCGAGTGCAGAGATTGTCTTTAATCGCGATGGGCACCCCCGCCAACGAACCGGTGCGCTCACCCTCATCCACCGCCTTAGCCTGGGCCAGTGCCCGATCCGCATAGAGACTGTTGAACGCGAGAATCCTCGGCTCCAATGCCTCAATTCGGGCCAGCGCCTGCTGCGTCAGTTCAACCGATGAAATCTTCCGGTCGCGGATGGCATCCCGCGCGGCGAGCAGCGTGTCAAAGGCGAGCGATGAAATCGACATAAGGTTCTCGAATCAAGATGATGAAAAGCCGCGTCTGGAGGGCGGCAGTCCCCTGCCGCCGCTGTAGCACCCGACCTCGTAATACAGTAATTTAAAAACCGCTCTAACCCGCAGAGTCTTCATCCCCACCGATGATTTTCGGCACTTTGAAAAACGGACCATCGGTCTCCGGGGCGTTTTGCAGTACTTCCTCGACGGTCAATGAAGGCTCGACGACATCCTCGCGCAGCACATTTTGCAACGGCAGCGCATGGGCCATCGGCTCGACGCCGGCCGTGTCCAACTGGCGGATCTTGTCGACGTACTTCAGGATGTTTTGCAACTGGCCGGTGAACTTTTGCAGTTTTGATTCATCGAGAGAAAGCCGCGCCAGCGTGGCGACATGGCGGGTGTCTTCAATGCTAATCTGGGAGTCGGGCATGGGGAGAGGTTTTAGTCGATTGGGGGAGAAGGTCAATATGAAATGGCGAAAACAATCTGAATGGTGCAGGCGATTGCATTGGAAATTTCCCGTCCCCTCCCCCATGAGTACATGGGGGGAGGGGACAGGACAAAAAAATCGGGATTCGAAGGCGATGAAAGCATCGGCTTCGAATCCCGAATTCAAATCGTTGGAAATACAGGCTGGAAACCTACCGAGCAAATCCCTATGCCGCCGTTGTGGCGACTTCAGGCTTTTTCCAATTGCGGCGTTTGGGTTTGATGACCATGCCCATCTTGATGGCTTTGGCGCTGACCTTGATCCGGACGATCGATCCGTCGATCAGGGCGCGCACCTTCTGGATATTCGGCTTGAACTTCCGGGCCGTGATGCCCGTGACTTTCGTACCGACGCCGCCCAGATACTTCGCTTTGCCGCGATGGGTGATCTGATTGCCGAAAGTGGTTTTCTTACCGGTAAAATAGCAAACGCGTGGCATTGCAAATCCTCGTTCGGTCTTCGGAGTTTCGAGCCGGGTATCTTATGGAATGGTTCCGGGATTACAAGGGGTGGGGGAAAAATAGAACGGAAAACGGAAATGCTCGGATGGCCCCGCACCAATTGTTTAGCGGTCTCGCTTGCGAGACGCTTCGGGCGGATATCCCGCCAAAAGCGTTTCGCAAGCGAAACCGCTAAACCATGCTATCGATTAGTGCGCGAAACGAATAAATCACGCCTTACTGACTCACCTTGGTGCTGAGCAGCGGGAATTGCTTCTGCTCGGATTCGCGCTGGATAATGATGGTGGGCTTCACCAGAATCAGCAGCACGTTTTCATCCTTGGCCTGCGAGCGGTTGGTGAACAATCGCTTGAGGAACGGGATTTTGGAAAGAACCGGCACACCGGCTTCTTTGTCGATCTCACCGGCGAGGGTCTGCCCACCGAGCAGCAGGGTGCCGCCATCGGGAACACTGACGGTAGTGCGCACTTGCGTCAACTGGATTTCCGGCTGCTGAATGATGCCGGTCGGCGAGTTGCCGCGCGGTTGAACGATCACACCCGTGGTGTTGCCGGTCGTTCCCTGCTGGAAGGTGAAGGTGAACAAACTCAGCAACTGGGCCAACTGGGGACGAAGCGTCAAGGTCACATACTTGCGATCCGAAGAGACAGTCGCCTGCACGTCCAGCTTCACACCGCTGCTGATCGTGTCGATGGTCGGATCGAACGACACGACACCGGCACCGACGACGGGCGTCAGGTTGCTGATGTACGCCCGTTGTGTGACCACGAGCACATAGGCGCGCTGACCGTTGAACAAGGTGACCCGGGGGGCGGTCACGGTGGAGGTGTGGACGGATGCCTGCGTGGCACGCAGAAGCACGTTGACCTGGAAATTATCCAGGTACGTCAATCCCAAATTGAGCCCCACCGGCGGGGAGGCGATGCCGCCCAGGCTGCCGGGGATCTTGGTATCGGGATTCAGCGTGAAAGCTGATGAACCATTGCTTACATCGACCGAGCTGAATCGCTTGGGATTGGTCTGATTGAAGATGAAATCGACATTCAGGCCGACGTCTTCGAGATAGTTGCGCGACACTTGCACGAAGCGGGTTTCGACGGTCACCTGAATCGCCCGCGTCTCGCGAAGTTGTTCGAGCAGATTGATCAGCGAGCGTTGATTGTCCGGAGTCTGGGTGACGATGAGCTGCCCGGACAGTTCCTTGACCGCACCGACCTGCCCGCCGTTATCGCGCCAACTGTTGGCGTCGACAGTTTCCTGGATCAGCTTGACGATGGCATCCACGCGCTCTTGGCGAGTCATGCCCTTTTCGGTATTGGTAGTACCTCCGCCGCCCGCTCCACCAAACAATCCACCGCCGCCTCCACCGCCGCCACCCCCACCGCCGCCACCGCCGCCGCCGCTCTTACCACCACCGCCACCGGAACCGCCGGTTGAAGTGGCCGTGAGGCTAAGGTCAGGGGCATTGGTGAAGTCGGGGATATCGACGAGCAAATCGCGAATGTCGTAGGTTCGGGTCGCAGTGTTTTTGCTGAGATCGTCAAGCGTCGACACGGTGATGACGCCTTCGTCAATCGTGTAGCTGAGCTTGACCGTGCCGCCACCCACGTCGGCGAGGATGGTGTTAAGAGCCTTGGAGAATTTCACGTCCTTCAGGCGGGCGGTGACCGGAGCTTCCTTGGTGATGCCGGCGGTTTCGAGGGCGCGCCAATTCACGAAGATGTTGGCACCGGTGACATCGCGGAGGAAGTCGACGACGTCGACGAAGTTGTTGCCGTTGAAATTGATTTCCGGCAGTTTGCGATCGAGCTGGGCCTGAACGGCCGAGTCCACTTCCTTCACACCGCGTTCGGCGCGGACGGACGCATCGCGTACTTCGCTGATATCCGGCCAATTCGGCGGGTAGCGGAGAATGTCATCGTACGGGATCCGCTTTTCTTCGGCTTCGTTGAGCGACTTCTCGAGCTGCAGATCGTACTGCTCGTGATAACCGCGCTGCTTTTGCAGAACGGCCTTGTCCTGCACGAGCGGCTTGACGCCGAGGGCGTAGTCGTTCTGCGGATCGATGCTCAAAATCTGGCTGAGCGTGCCCTGAGCCGCTTCGTATTTGGCTTCGCGAATCAACTGTTGGGTGTTCTGGATCAGGTCGCGAACCGTGCTGACGCGTTCCTTTTCCGCACGATCCCGAGCGGTGCGCTCGGCATCGCGAACGGCAACGCTGGTGTTCGCATCGTTCTTGGCCCGATTGGTGGCCTCGGAAGCCTCCACATCGCGGCTGGCTTTGGTGAAACGGGCTTCAAAACCCGACAATTCATCGTTCGTGAACAGAGAGCGTTCGTTGGCGACGAACGTGCGGCCCACATCGACCTGCTTTTTGGCGTCGGCATATCCGCCGCTGACCAGGTCTTCATTGACCTTGCCCAATGCCTGATCGACCTGGAAGCGAACGGCCTGACGGCGAATCTCAATATCCCGGCCAATTGCGCCCATGCCCACGGCAGGGGCGGTATTCACGCCTTGCTCGGTGAGCAACTGCGTCCGACCCTGCTGGGCCGCGG
Source organism: Humisphaera sp. (assembly GCA_025351525.1). Lineage (GTDB taxonomy): Bacteria > Planctomycetota > Phycisphaerae > Tepidisphaerales > Tepidisphaeraceae > JANXVV01. The sequence goes on from JANXVV010000554.1 coordinate 8,049, forward strand.
CATTGCTGGGATCGAGAACCAGTGCCTGACTGTAAAGTCGAACCGCCTCGTCCTTACGGCTTTGATTCGCGGCTTCAATCGCCTGCTCCACGAGCTTCTTGGCCTCGTAGGCATCGCGCTGCTTCTTGATGTCATCGACCTTGGCGGTCGCCTGCAATTGCTGCTGCACATCCGGTGCGGCGGCAACGGCCGGCATCACCGGCGCTGGGGCAACCGGCGTCGGAGTTACGGGAGTCGGGGCTACCTCCGGCGTAACCGGCTTCGCATCCGTCGTAACCGGAACGGCTGGCACCACGGGTGCAACCGGAACCACCGCGACCGGTTGCGGCTTAGCCGCGTCCGCCTCCATCCGCGCCTTGGCATCCGCGTCTGCCTTCACCTGGGCATCCGCTTTCGCCTGCGAATCCTCCATGTCCTTCTGAATTTTCGCC
>JANXVV010000558.1 GCA_025351525.1 Humisphaera sp.
CACCGAGCGGCACAGGTCTCGGAGTACCGCGACCTGTGGCACCCCATCCAAACTCCGAAGTTATTGCGGACTCGTTCTTAAGGCGCCTTCACGCGTTCCCGCACCGCATAGGTTTTTTCATGTTTCGTCGACGGCACCGTGACGGTGTAGCTTGTGGCGGTTGGATCGACCGAGAGCTTCACGTAGTTCCCCTCGCACTTTTCGTCTTCGTTCGCGATGTACTCGGCACCGACGTTGATCTTGTCGCCGTCCGGGCGGATGTTCCGGTGTAGTTGATAAATGCCTTGAACGGACGGGCTGGATTTGAGCGTCGCGAACATTTGCGGCTCGCATCCTTTTTTCGGGCCGTTGTTGATGATCGCCACCGTCGGGGCCAGAGACGCGATGAGCAGCGGGTGGTTGCTCTGATCGAGTCCGTGATGCTCCGCCTGATAGACATCGATCTGGCCGACCAGATTGATCGGGCAGACCAGTTTGAGCTCGACGTTCCAAGTCAGATCGCCCCCGTCGAAGAAGCGGAAATCGCCGAAACTGAGCAGCTGCACAATGCTGTTGGCGTTGTCGCTGAGGTCTTTGGTTTTGTGTTTCGGTTCGATGCACAGCGGATTTTCCACCGCGCCGGCGGGCGGATCGATGATCGTCTGCCGTGCGGCCAGGCACTTCAAATGCAACGGCTTCATGGCGGTGATGCCGGCCATCTGCAAAGGGATTTCATCGCCCGGATTGAGCACGATGCGTTTTTCCGTTTTGAAGTTCAGATATTCCGGCGACGGTTTTTCGCGACCCGAGGCGAAATCGCCGTTGTTGTAGACGTTATGAATCGGCATGAGGGCGGCCAGTTCCGCGGCACCGCCGAAATGATCGATGTGGTAATGGGTGGTGACCATGTGATCGATCTGCTTCAAGCCGGCGACTTTGGTGGCGACGTCGAAGATGCGGTGCGGGTCGCGCTGGCCGGGGTTGCCGGCATCGATTAGAATTGATTCCCCCAGCGGCGTCACGATCAAAGTCGCCGCGCCCCCTTCCACGTCGACCCAGTAAATATCGAGCCGTTTGTCGGTGAGACCGGCGAAGGTCGGGGATCCGTTGAGCATGATGACGATGAGCAGGGCGGCGGAAAGGTAGCGCATGATTCTCCTTGTGAGGTGTTGGAATGAGACTAATCCAAATTGACGAACATACCAACCTATCGCATTTGGTTTTCCGGTCCCCTCCCCCCATGTACTCATGGGGGGAGGGTTAGGGTGAGGGGTCTTTTCTTCGTCTTCGGAATCGGTGAGATTTCCCGGCCCGACTGAAGAAAAAGGCAAGACCCCTTACCCTAGCCCTCCCCCCGGATTACCGGGGGGAGGGGACCGGAAAAACAAATCAAACTCTTGCCCATTTGTTGAAACCTTCATTCTCTCGTAATCTAGTCAGGGCCGGATTTACCCTTCAAGGAACCACCCATGACCCATCCTTTTCGATCCCTCTTCTTGTTCCCCGCCTGCGCGGGACTTTTTCTTTTACCCGTCCACCTGGCGAGTGCCGAGACTGCGGAGATGAGCAAGTCGCTGCCTGTCGGCAAGGCGATCGGCGAGATGACGCAGGCGGCCCGCAATTTTTGGGCGTCTCTCACACCCGAGCAGCAGGCCAAAGCCGGTTTCAAGTTTGAGGACGATGAGCGGATGAACTGGCACTTCATCCCCAAGCCGCGAAAAGGGTTGACGTTCAAGGAGATGAATTCGGCGCAGCGGGATTTGGCGCATGCGTTTCTGAGCAGTGGGCTGAGCCAGAAGGGTTACGCCAAGGCGCTGACGATTATGAGTCTGGATCAGGTGTTGAAGGACATTGAAACCAAGGGACCGACGCGCGATCCGGAGCTGTATTATTTTTCAATCTTCGGCACGCCGGGGGAAAAGAACCCGTGGGGTTGGCGGGTGGAAGGGCATCATGTCTCGCTTAACTTCACCGTCGTCGACGGCAAGGTGGCGGTGGCCGGCCCGGCTTTTCTCGGATCAAACCCGGCCAACGTGATGGACGGGCCACGCAAGGGATTACGGGTGCTGGGCGTCGAGGAAGATTTGGGCCGACAACTCGTCAAATCATTGAGCGATGTGCAGCGCAAGGTTGCCCTCGTCGCGGAGACGGCCCCCAAGGATGTGCTGTCCTTCAACCTGCGAAAAACGATGTTGCAGACCCCGGTCGGCATCGGATATCCGCAATTGAACGAGGATCAGAAGAAGCAGGTGGCGAATCTGGTTCGCGAATACGCCGACCGTCTGCGCGGTGAATTGGCAGCCGAGGATCTGGCCCGCATCGCCACCGCCGGTTGGGATAAGGTGCAGTTTGCGTGGGCGGGCGGCCTGGAACTGGGCCAGCCGCACTACTACCGCGTGCAGGGACCGACGTTTCTGATCGAGTATGACAACACGCAGAATAACGCGAATCATGTCCACAGTGTCTGGCGCGATTTGACGCGGGATTTTGGTGAGGATCTGTTGGGCAAGCATTTGGAGGAAACGAAGCCGTGATGACTATCGCATTTGGCTTTCCGGTCCCCTCCCCCCGGT
>JANXVV010000559.1 GCA_025351525.1 Humisphaera sp.
CGCCGTTCCCGCCGATCATCTGCCGGCGGATGATGTGCGGACCATCGCCGTGCGGGCGATCACGCAGGTGAAGGTGCTGCTGGTGGATGGATCGCTCGGCGGCAAACCGCGCGACAGCGAAACGTTTTATCTGCGCCATGCCCTGCTGCCGGTGCCGCCCAGCATGGCCGATCAGTACTTCGTGAAAATTTCGACGATCATGCCTTCCGAATTGGACACGACGAAATTCGACGGCTATGACGCGGTGATCCTCGCCAACGTCCCCGACTTCTCGCAACGCACCTTAGAGACCTTCGCCGACTACCTCCGGCGCGGCGGTGGGCTGATCATCTTCCCCGGCGACAGCACCAGCCCCTCGTTTTACAACGAGAACCTCGCCCAAAAATATCACTTCCTCCCCGCCAGCTTCGGCTCCATCCACGGCGATGCGGGCAAGGAGGAATCCTACTTCACCCTGCAAAACAAGCAGTTTCAACATCCCATCGCCTCCGTCTGGACCGACCCCGCCAGCGGCACCCCGGCCTCCGCCAAGTTTTACAAAGCGTATGAGTTAATCCCCGAGGCCGAGTCGGCGGGCGGTGACAGGTTTGCCACCGAAGCTGGCAAGCCGCGCACCGTGCTGTCATTCGGCAACGGGGTGGGAGACGATTCGCTGAACGGCAAACCTGCGGTGATGGAGCGAGCCTGGGGCCTTGGCCGGGTGGTGCTTTTCGCCAGCACCGCCAGCAGCAAGTGGACCGATCTGCCCGTCGCCGCCGCCGGGGGAGTATTCCTGCCGCTCATCGATCGCACCGTCGCCAGCATCGTTCAACGCCAGGACGAAGCCCTCAACCTGCGCGTCGGAGATACCTTTGTTTTCCACCCCGGTGACGAATCGGTCGGTAAGGAAGCCCTCTTCTTCAAGCCCGGCCAAAAGGAAGAAGCAACCGACTCCCGACAGATCGAGTTGCCCCGGACAGGCCTCGGCAGCGGAGTGCCGACGTTGACGTATAACCAGACCGATCTCGCCGGTGAATACGTTGCCAAGATGCCCTATGGCCCGCCTGTGAAGTTCGCGGCCCAGTTCGAAAGCGACAACAACGAGTCCAGCCTGGAAGAACTCTCCAAACCCCAGGCCGATGAGCTCTCCAAATCGTGCAGCGTCACCCACTGGTCGCCCGGCGACAGTTTGGAAACCAAAATCGAACAGGCCCGCAACGGCACCGAACTATGGACCCACCTGGCCTGGATCGTCCTCACGATGGCAGTGATGGAGATGTGCCTGGCGCAGTGGTTTAGTCGGACGAAATAAAAGTGAAGCCATCCGTGGCACGGGCTACCAGCCCGTGTTGGCGGGCAAGTGCGAAAATTAGATTTAATCGCAGCACTCTTCTAAATGTTACACCGTCAGCACGGGCTGGAAGCCAATGCCACACGATCGCCGGTAAGTGAAGCGCTCGAACGACCAACAACCTACCCATGCCCGACCTCCTCCTCAAACTTCTCGGCGTCAAAGCGGACAACGGTGCGTACATCACGCACCCCGTCATCGCGTTTCATCCCAGTGTCCATCCCGCGTGGATCGCGCTGATTGGCCTGATACTCACATTGCTTGCCGTATGGCTCTACCGACGCGAAGACGCCTCCGTAGGTACCTTCAAGCGATGGACGATGGCCATCCTCCGCATCGGTTTCATCGCCCTGATCCTACTGCTGCTCGCCCGCCCGGTCGTGAGCTTCACGATGGAGAACAACGTCCGCCGGGGGTTGGTGGTGGTGGTCGACACCAGTACCAGCATGGGCATCAAAGACCCGCGCACGGAGACTGCCGATCTCAAGCGTGCCGCGATCGCCATGAACCTACTTGACCCGGCAAAAGGACTCGATCAGAACTTAACGGCACAGCAATCGACTGAGGTGTCAGCCATTGGGCGCATGGATTTGTTGAAGTCCCTCCTGAACAACAAGCGACTCGATCTGCTGGGCCGATTGGCGAAGGAATATGACCTGAAGCTCTATGCCTTCGCCGATTCACCCAACGGTAAAACAACCGATGCTTCCCCGACCGGCACCCCGGCCTCGCAACCCTCCTCTTCAACGACGGCTCAAACCTGGGCTAACAAGCTGGCCCCCTGGAGCCCGATCACTCCGATCGGCGATGAGCTTCGCAAAGCCATCGCCCGCACGCGCGGCCAACCTCTCGCCGGCATCCTGCTTCTCACCGACGGAGGCAACAACGCCGGTTCCGATCCGATCATGGCTGCCAAAGCCGCACGGCAGGAAGGGGTGCCGGTCTATACGTTCGGCGTCGGAATCAGCAGCCCCAAGGACATCATCGTCGCCGACATCTTCACGCCAAGCGAAGTGGTCTTCGCCAAGGATGAAGTACCCATTAGTGTGCGCGTGAAAGGCCAGAATCTAAAAGGTGAATCCGGCCAACTCATATTGACCCTCGGCGGGGAGAAAGTAGACGAGAAGACCGTCACCTTCACACAGGATCAGGATGAACAGGTCATCCCGATGAAATTGACGCCTACTAAGAAGGGGGAATACGATTTGGTGGCCTCGATCGCTCCAAGGGCGGATGAGGCGGAGACTCGGAACAATTCCAGGCAGAAGCATCTGCGCGTGGTGGATGACAAGATCAAGGTGCTGATGGTCGAGCAGTCGCCGCGATGGGAATTCAAGTACCTGATGCAGCAGATGCTGCGCGATCGGCGGGTGGATTTGAAGGTGTTTCTGGTCGATGGGGATGCCGGAATCACCAAGGGTGGCAGCACGCCGTATCTGGCGGAGTTCCCGAAAAGCAAGGCTGATCTGAACGATAAGTTCGACGTGCTGATCCTGGGTGATGTCGATCCGAAGGTGTTCAAGGGCGACCAGCTTAAGAACATAGCCGAGTTTGTGTCGATCTCCGGCGGCGGGTTCATCATGATCGCCGGCCGACAATTTTCACCCAATGCCTACGTGAACACCCCTCTCGATAAAATGCTGCCGGTGGAGCTGGAACCCGGCCGGGCGTTCGCGCCGGGCGGACCCAATGCGGATGTGTTTGAGAAGCCGATCCGGATGGAACTGACCCCCAAGGGTGCCCGCAACGGAATGTTGCGCCTGTCGGATAAGGAGACCGAAAGCCAGCGAAAGTGGAAGGATCTCCCCCCGATCTACTGGGCCGCGCGGGTGGCCCGCGCCAAGCCGGCGGCGGAGTCTCTGCTGGTGGATGCCGACCCCGCCAAAGCCATCCGAGGCGAGAAGATGCCGATCGTCGCGCTCCAACAATACGGGCTTGGTCAGGTCATCTACGTCGGCACCGACAACACCTGGAGATGGCGACGGAACAAGGGCGATGAATTCTACATCACCCTCTGGGGCCAGATGATCCAGCGCATCGCCATGCCGCATTTGTTAGGCTCGAAGCGCACGCAACTCAACGCCGACAAGGAACAGTACGTGAGCGGCGAGCGGGTGACGATCTATGCCCGCCTCTACGACACTACCTATGAACCTGTTGCCGAGCCTACCATCAAAGGCTACTACACCGGCGGCACCGGTGACACC
>JANXVV010000581.1 GCA_025351525.1 Humisphaera sp.
GGCCTACACCCGTGCGAATCCCACGCGGGAAAATAAATTCTCGTTTGTGCCGGAGAATGTGGCGGCACATTACAGGGAATGGCCGGCTTTGAATGAACTTTGCGCGGTGGCGCCGTTCAACGGGCCGGTGGAACGGCGGGGTAATTCGTTGATTCGGATGACCACTGAGTTAAGCGAATTCAAATGTGTCGCCCACTACCTCGATGCCAAAATAACGGACAGTGAGATTCGCGATCTTGAACCTCGCTTCATGCATTCATCCGGTGAGTTTCATGCGGCGGAGACTCGCAAGGCACTGAAAGGAAAAGCCGGATTCTACCCTGCGAAGATCGTGCGCTATCCCTTCAAGCCGTTTGACGTGAGATTTGCCTATCTCGATGCGGCCATTCAACCGCTATTTTCGCGGCCTAGCCCCCATCTTTTAAACCAGCGCTTTCCCGGCAATGCCTATTTCATCACCCGCGACACCGCCGACAAAACCCCCGAAGGCCCGCCGTTTTATTTCTCACCGTTCATCTGCGATTACGATTCGATCTCCGGGCATGCGCGCCATTTCCCGATCCTCCTGAAGAACGGCGACCGATTGGACAAGGACGGCGAGGCGACCCTGTTTGCCGCGCTCGGAGAAAAGCCCGCCGTCGATAAACCCGTCGCCAACCTCTCGGCCACCGCGCGCCATTACCTGCGATCCGTCAATGTCAACAACCCGGATTCCGACCTGCACACCGCCGGGTTGATCTGGATGCACGCGCTGGCGATGGGTTACAGCCCCGCCTATCTCACCGAAAATGCCGACGGCGTCCGGAACGACTGGCCGCGCATTCCGCTTCCCGCCTCGCGCAAAATGTTGGACCGTTCGGCGGCACTGGGGGAACAAATCGCCGCGTTGCTCAACACCGAAATTGAAGTCGCCGGTGTCACCGGCGGCAAACTTTCGCCCGCCTTCAAAACCATCGGCATCGTTTCCAAAGTCGGCGGGGGCGGGCTCAATCCCAACTCGACGGAACTTGCTATCACCGCTGGTTGGGGCCACTTTGGGCAGGAAGGCGCCACCATGCCGGCCAAGGGAAAGCTCATCGAGCGCCCCTATTCCAACGATGAAACCGCCGCGATCGAGACCGAGGCGACGGCCAGCGGAATCTCGACAAAAATGATCCGGCAATCCCTCGGCGAAACCACCTGCGACATCTACCTGAACGGCATCGCGTACTGGCGCAACATTCCGCTGAACGTCTGGGAGTTCCACATCGGCGGGTATCAGGTCATCAAGAAATGGTTGAGCTACCGCGAGGAAAAAATCCTCCGCCGCGCCATCAAGCCCGAGGAAGCTCGGGAGGTCATGAACATGGCCCGCCGCATCGCCGCCATTCTGCTGCTGCAACCGACGCTGGACGATCACTACCAGAAGGTGAAAGCGGCGGCATACAATTGGAGGTAAATCAGAACTGGGTGCTTTGAATAAGGTGGCATGGTCGTCTCGCCAATACTGTCCGGGAAACGGCGTTTCCGGGTCTAACGCATATCCGGTCGATTCCACGGGAGTTCGCCGCAGGTTACCGGCGGCATTGGATGGCCGAAGGCGCGCAGCGTCAAGCATCCGGTTCACGCGATGAAAAATGCGTCATCCGGGGGTCATTAAATTTTCAGCGGCGGCGCCGCCGCCAGTTGCTTTTGCGCCCGTTTTTTCGCCAGTCGGATTCGTTCGAGCGCTTTCTCGCGCTCGATGCGTTCGAGCCTCGGAAGGATCTCGGCCAGCGTGGCAAGGCTCACGCCTTACACGGTGTCGGTGCTGATTCGCGGACGCACCGCCAAAATAGGAATGCAAACGAGCGGGCGGCGTCAGGCCCGCGACAGTCGCCAGGCGACGCTGGAAGTCCGGGCCGCTTCGGTGACGAAGCGCAGGCGGCCGCCGAAGAAGCCCCCGAAGTTGCAGGAGATCGTAACGCTGATCGCGCAGCTCGGCGGCTACATCCCCCGCAAAGACAGCGCGCCCGGCACGCAGTCCGTGTGGATCGGCATGCAGCGGAGGTATGATCCGGCCCTGGCGTGGGAGACTTTCGGGCCGGAGTCGAAAATGAAGGGGTCGTAAAGTTGTGCAGAGCAACGAGGCGAGTGCGCCCACCCTACAAGACTCAATAGTGAAAGCCATTCCCGCGAAGATGCGTCATGGACGGCTCATTTTTCAACACCTGCCCGGCGGTGATTTCGGCGATGTACAGATCGTGGTCGCCTCCGAAGTCGCAGGTGTTCAGCAGGCGGCATTCGAGCCAGGCGAGGGAGTCGGCCAGATAGACCGCCCCGCCGGGGGTGTGGCCGATGGCGATGCCGGCGAAAGGGTCTTCGCCTTCGGGGATGCCTCGGGCGTATTTCTTCATCAGAGCGGTGTCGCCGGTGCCGATGATCGACAGGGCGAAGGCGCCGCCGGCATCGATCAACTGCCGAAGAAAGCGGTCTTTGGCGATGGCGATCGACACCGCCGGGGGTGAGAAGCCGGCCTGCTGGGCCCAACTGGTCATCATCGCCGCCGATCGATCGGCGTGGGTGGCGGTGAGGATGTAAACGCCGCTCGGAATTTTGCCGAGGGCTTTGCCGAGGGAGAGTTTGATTTCATCTGTCATCGGATGCGTTTCTAGCCGATTCGCGGCGAATGTGCTACTGTTGAAACATGAATCGCGAAGGTGATGACGTTCCGAATTCGACGGGGAATGCAGAGCCGCCTGAAGGCGAATCATCGGCGGAAGTGGAACCCGTTGGCCCGCTGCTATACGAATGCCCGCACTGTTCGCAGCCTGTGGAAATCGACGCGAACGCATCGGAACCGTTTATCCACTGCCTCTATTGCGGCAACCAGTTTGCGGTGGCAACTTCCGAATCCGCCGACCTGGAATATGAAAGTCGGGAGGCGGATGCGCGGGCCGCCGAAAGTGAAAGTGCGCTGGATGGAGCGCGGATTCATCAACTCACCAGCCTGCGTCGCGGGGCGATTCGTGCGCGAACCTACCTGCACATCGGATGGGTCGTCTGCGCCACCGGCGGTGTGCAGTTGACGCTGAAAGCGATGCAGCGCGTGCGCTACGAGCACGTCTGGGACGCCCGCACCTTCGCGTTCGGCATCTTCTCGGTCGTCTGCTTCATGATCTCCCTCTATTTTTTAAAGCGGGCTCTGGAGATCGGGCGGGAACTGAAAACACCCCTGCTGGATGAGCCGACCACCCCGCCCGATTTTTCAACGCTGAGCGATGGATCGCAACAGGCACGGAATCTGGATGATATTCGATGATTCAGATCGTCCTGCGTTTGCGTTGGATTCGGAGCTCTTCAAAATGCCTGGCCGCAAAGACGCCAAGAGCGCAAAGGAAAACGCAAAGAATTGAATTCTTGATTCTTCTTCGCGCTTTCTTTGCGTCTTTGCGATCTCCGCGTCTTTGCGCCCGCCTTTATTTTCTTCAATCGCCGGAGTCGCCATCACTCCCGCAGGCCGAAATCATTGAGTCTTCGATGCAGGGTGCGGCGACTGATGCCCAACTGTTTCGCCGCCTCCGTGCGGTTGCCCCGGCAGGATTCCAACGCCTTCAAAATCGCCTGTTTCGAAAGCTTTTCCAGATTGACCTCGGATTCTTCAGGCCCCTCCGAGAGAACCGGCAACGTGAAAAATTTGGCGGGAAGATCCCCGGCGGCCAGCGTGTGTTTGCCGCTGAGAATCACCAGACTTTCCAGCGTGTTTTTCAGCTCGCGGATATTGCCCGGCCAATCGTATTTCTCGAACGCGGCCAGCAGGGAGGGATCGATCTCGCGCGATTCAAAAGCATTGGTCCGGCAGATCTCATCCAGCAGATACCGGGTGAGCAGCGGTATATCCTCCGGGCGATCGCGCAGGGATGGCAGATCGATGCGGACGATGTTCAGGCGAAAGAAAAGATCCTGACGGAAGTCCCCGTTTTTGACCTCCCCCTCGAGATCGCGATTGGTGGCGGCGATGATGCGAACGTCCACTTTCGTCGGGGCGGTGGTGCCGATCGGGGTGACTTCGCCATCCTCCAGCACGCGGAGCAGTTTCGACTGGAGGCCCAACGGCAGCTCACCGATTTCATCGAGCAGCAGCGTGCCGCCGGCGGCGTCGCGAAAGTAGCCTTTGGCGATTCGATCGGCACCGGTGAACGCGCCTCGCTCGTGGCCGAAGAGCGTCGACTCGATCAGGTTTTCGGGGATCGCGCCGCAGTTCAGCGCGAGAAATGGCGACGCCTTTCGCGGCCCGGCCTCATGAAGCGCGCGGGCGACCATCTCCTTGCCGGTGCCCGAATCGCCGGTGATCAGCACCGTCGTCTTCACCGCCGCCGCCCGTTCGATCACGAAAAAAACTTTACGCATCGATGTGCTGCGGCCGATGATGTGCCGGTAATGCCACCCTTCGCGCAGTTGCCCGCGCAGATGAGAAAGTTCCTGGCGAAGCCGCTTGTCTTCCAGAGCCTTCTGAATGTGAAGCAGCAATTCCTCCGGATCGAGCGGCTTGGTGAGATACGCCGTTGCCCCGGCCTTGATCGCATCGACCGCCTGCGGAATCGTTCCGAAGCCGGTCATCAAAATCACCTTCGTCTCAGGATGATTCCGGATGATCCAGCGCAGCAGCGAGCGGCCATCGACGCGCGGCATCATCAGATCCGCGATCACCAGATCGGCGTCCTTTGGAAACGCATCGATCGCCTCCTGCCCATCCGAAGCGGTTTGCACGAGATACCCATCGTCGCGCAGGGTTCGGGCCACGGCCTCCCGCACGGAGAGATCATCTTCAACGAGTAGAATGTGGAACGAGGCGTCGGTCATGGGTTCCGACATTCTAGGGCATCCGTTGAAATTTCACGCGCCGGAAAATTGGATTCACCGGATTGCACCGCGACCTGTCGCAGCTTCGCGGCAATCAAAAGCGGGGGAACCGCGAAGGCACCAAAACGCGAAGGGGAACGCGAAGAAATCAGAAAAAGATATTTTGAATCACGGGTGGCATGGGCTACCAGCCCATGTTTTTCTTTTTAAAATACAAGTACATGGGCTGGTAGCCCATGCTACGCCAGCCTCCGCTGTGTTTTTAAACATGCCCTAAGAAAGACCAAGCGGCTCGGGGGAGGGGACTGCAAGCGGGAGCCTCAGTTGGAACGTCGTTCCCTTTCCCGGCTCGCTCTCGACGCGAACGTTGCCGGCGAAATTGTCGGCGAAACGTTTGACCAGCGCGAGACCGATGCCGTTGCCGTCGCTTTTGCTGGTGGCGAACGGTTTGAAAAGTTTGTCGCGAATTTCCGGGGGTATCCCCGGGCCGGTGTCGATGACGTCGATTCTTCCGTAGCCGTCATCGCAGCCGATGCGGAGCGTCACTCTGCCCCCTTCACCCATCGCCTGCTGCGCGTTCAGCACCAGGTTCATCAGCACCTGCCGTAAGGCGTGAGGGTCGCACGTGACGTACACCGGCGACGGCAAAGCGAGGACGGTGAAATCGGTGTGGGTCTGTTTTAAGAGCTCACCCATCAGCGTTTGCAGGCTTCGGGCGGATTCTTCGAGATCGACGCGCTGCACGCGCATGCTCATGCCTTTTTCATGTTCGAGGTAGTCGATGACGAGCTGCTGAATGCGCGAAAGTTCGCCGTCAATCGTGTCGGCGGTCTCGGAGACGCGGGCCAGGTCGGTGGAGTTTTTGCGGAGCGAGTAAAGCTGGAACCGGAGGGCGGCGAGGGGATTGCGAATCTCGTGGGCCAACACGGCGGCGGTGAGGCCGCGCTCTGCGACCAGACCTTGCCGGGCCAGTTCGGCGTTTTCGCGCACATGACCGACTTTGAGCAGCGTTCCGTAGGCGTAAATCGCCACGGCGCTCAGCAGAAAAATCGCCGCCACCGAAAAACCGATGACCCGCGTCACCAGCGCCCCTTCCTTGCTCCAGAAATCATCGGCCAGCGCGACGCGGGAAAACTCGAGGTAGGTGAAACCCATCGCCCGCTGTCCCACCACCCACGGGAGCGTGATGTTCAAGGTGTCGACGGTCGGTTCGATGATGATTCCGGAACTGACGCGATATTGAATTTGATTGGGCGTGAAAGTCGGTTCGCGCAGGCCGGGGAGTCTCGTGCAGCCGTTCGCCCGATTGGGAAAACGCAGGTCGAAAAACGCGGCGGTCTGCACGGTTGAATCGAGCGACAATTCCGTGTTGAGCACCTCCGACACCTGCTGCGGCGCATTGGATGTGGGCGGGGGAAATATCATCCGCATTTCGACCCGGCGCGCGATGTTGCGGGCGTTGTCGAGAACGTCGCGATCGTAAACCGCCTTGATGACCCAATAGCTCCACGGCACGGTCAACACGGTGGCCGTGAGGACCAGCGCGGCGGGGATGAGCCAACCCTGAATCGTGTCGCTGGAAAATTTCACGTCCGGTGATTCATCGCTTTCTCCACCGCGTCGAGCAGGGTGGCGGGGTCGACCGGTTTGGTCAACCACGCCGCGATCGTTTGCGAAGGGTATCGCGATTGAAGGTGTTGCAGGGGGAACGCCGTCATCACGATCACGCGCACCGGCGATTGTGCCGCGACGATCCGGTGGAGCAGATCAAGTCCGCTTCCATCCGGCAGATTCAGATCCAAAAGGCACAGCGCCGGTGAGATCGCAAGAATGGTTTCCCACGCCTCGTGCATCGTGCCGGCGGTGTAGAGGGGAAACCCGTTCTCCTTGAGAAATTCACCGACGCTTCGGCGAAGGGAGACATCATCCTCGACCAGCAAGATGGAGTGGAGCTTCGGAGTCATAAGGATCAACTCTGCGATCATAACGCCGGGGAAGCAAGCGGAGTACCGGGGACGGAAGCGCACGAAATTTGATGGTCCGTGCCGTCGCATTTGAAATTTCCGGTCCCCTCCACCCGGTACTCCGGGGGGAGGGTTAAGGTGAGGGGTCTTGCCTTTTTCTTCTGCCGAGTCGAGAAATCTCACCTGTTCTCACCATGAAGAAAGGACCCCTCACCCTAACCCTCCCCCCATGAGTACATGGGGGGAGGGAACCGAAGAGACAAGGTGGCCCGTTTGAAAAACCCGTGACTCACCTCTGGCACTCGGATGGCACGATCGAAGGATCGCAAAACGCCTTATTCGTCAAAGGAGCGGAGGAACGTGCT
>JANXVV010000589.1 GCA_025351525.1 Humisphaera sp.
CCCCACCGGCACCGACGATGGGCATGATAGCGCCCGCCATCGTCAAAGCCGATTAAGAACGGACCCGAAATAACTTCAGCGTCTGGATCGGGTGCCACAGGTCGCGGTACTCCGAGACCTGTGTCTTTAAGTGCCACGCAAGAACAGGTCTCGGAGTACCGCGACCTGTGGCACCCGGCGCTGCAAACCAAAAAGTTATTTACGCTCCGTTCTTAATCGGCTTTGACGATGGCGGGCGCTATCATGCCCATCGTCGGTGCCGGTGGGGCATGGTCCCGTACCCACTTCAACGCCCCGGCGGCGGCGACCACGAACATCAACACCGCCAGATTCACCGTCATCCACTGCTTGTGCATCACCGGTGGTTCCTTGCCGGCCAACAAGATCAAGGAGATCACGAAGACCACCAACGCCAGCAAAACGTGCAGTCCAAAAAAGGCGTGCGACGTCGGGATCGCCCGATGATACGCGCCCCAATTCGCCATCGAATTGTAGACGCCGCTGATCAAGAATAGCAGGATCGACGGATGAATGACGAATTTAAAAACCCGACGGCAGCGCAGAAACACCGCCTTCCGCTGATCGGGCGGCAGCACCGTCAGGCCCACCGGCAGGATGATCCGCATGAAAAACACCCCGCCGATCGACAGGCAGGCGGGAATGATGTGAAGCCAGCGAAACAGAATGCCTAAAAATTCAGTCATGCGAATCCTTCCAAAGAGTTAAGGTTGGGTATCGTAGTGGATGGAAGCGCGGGTTTCTATCTCCGCACGATCCTCCGGATTATTTAGCCGTCTCGCTTGCGAGGCCGCTAAACAATACCGCTTGTGCATGCCGTGGGAATGAATCCCGCTTTGCGCAAGTTGTAGCAGGGGATATATTCGTCTCCCTGGACTTCTATGCTCCGCGCGATTTTATTTGATCTCGGCGACACCCTCATCGACTTCGAGCCGATGGACACCCGCGCTGTTTTTCGCACCGGGGCCATCCACTCCTACGGTTATCTCAAAAGTCTCGGCCATCCCGTCCCCGCTTTTGACGTCTATTCCCGCAAGCAGTTTCGAGCGGTGCGCTGGGCCTACCTGTGGGCCAAACTCCGCCGTCGCGAATTCGCTGGCACCCGGTTGCTCCAGTCATTTTGCGAGAGCATCGGGATTCATCTCGATCCACCTTCACTGCTGGAACTCGCGTGGCTGTGGTACGCCCCGCTGACGGCTCACTCGACCGTCGAAGATCAATTGGCCGGCACAATGGCGGAGTTACGCGATGCGGGTTTCAAACTGGGCCTGGTATCCAACACTTTCGTCGCCGGGGCGATCCACGATCGCCATCTCGACCTGCTCGGGTTGCTCGACCTGCTGCCGATCCGGGTCTATTCCAGCGATATAGGCTATCGGAAACCGGATCGGCGAATCTTCCAAAGCGCCATCGACCGACTCGGGGTCAGCGCGGCGGAAACGTTGTTCGTGGGTGATCTCGTCAAAACCGACATCGTCGGTGCGCACCGCATGGGAATGAAGACCGCGCTCAAACAACCCTGGGGAATCTCGCGAACGCAGGGGAATGCGGACGTGGTGATTCGGCGATTGTCGGAATTGCCGGAGGTGCTGGCGCAGTTCGACGGTGGAAATTTGCAACCCGCTGCCGACCGGGCTATTCCGGATTCGGTTGCCAATGCCATCGCATGAGTTTTTTAGCCGCTGTGCCGAAGGCACGCGTTTTTTTCTTGGCCCGGAAAAAAGCGTGCCTTCGGCACAGCCGCTAAAAAACTTGCCTCTCTCATTCTTCATCCCGCCTTCAGGTTCATTTTATTACAATCCCTACCTGCAACGAGACACCACCGGTTTGAGTGGCATCTCAATGAGGAGACCTGACCATGTTGTTCAGTCGATCGCTCGCCATTCTGGCCATCATTTCCGCCCCGATCCTGCTGCGCGCCGAGGACTGGCGGCAGTTTCGTGGCCTGGGCGGGTCCGCCATCAGCCATGACACGGTGCCCGCCGACTGGAGCGATACCAACCATCTGGCGTGGAAAACGTCGCTGCCCGGCCCGGGAACCTCCAGCCCGATCGTGGTGGACGATCGTGTCTTCATCACCTGCTACACCGGTTTCGGTGTCGATGGCCAAACCGGTGATTCCTCCAAGCTCAAACGGCATCTGCTCTGCCTGAATCGCAAGGACGGTCGCATCCTCTGGATGGTTGATGTCGCGCCGGTATTGCCCGAAGATCCCTACCGCGGTTTCATCGCCGAGCACGGTTACGCCAGCAGCACCCCGGTCAGCGATGGCGAAGCCGTCTATGTCTTTTTTGGCAAAAGCGGTGTGCTGGCGTTCGATCTCACCGGGCGTCAACTATGGCAGACAGAGGTTGGCCGCGAGTCGAATCGAAAGGGATGGGGTTCCGGTTCCAGCCCACTGCTGTACAAAAACATGGTGCTGGTGAACGCCTCGAGCGAGAGCCATTCGATCCGCGCGCTGGACAAAAAAACCGGCAAAGAAATTTGGAAAGCCGAGGCGGCCACTTTGAACCTGAGCTTCGGCACTCCCACCCTGGTTGAGTTGCCTGAAGGCAAGGTGGAATTGATCGTCGCCGCTCCGGGAGAAGTGTGGGGATTGAATCCGGACACCGGCAAGTTGCTGTGGTATGCGGAGGTTCGCGCCGCCGGAAACGTCTGCCCGTGCGTCGCGACGGCCAACGGAGTCGTCTATGTGATGGGCGGCTTCGAATCGCGCGGCACGACGGCCATTCGGGCCGGGGGCAGGGACGATGTCACCAAGACCCATGTCCTCTGGTCGGTGGCGCAAAGTTCGTACGTCCCCTCTCCCCTGATTGCCAACGGCCGACTCTACTGGGTCGATGAAAACGGTAAGGCGACCTGCATGAACGCCGCGACCGGGAGCGTGGAAAAAGAACAGCGGCTTCCGATTCAAAACCAAAACGGTCGGGGTAAACCCGTCTACGCGTCCATCGTTCTGGCGGGCGATAAACTGATCGCGGTCACCCGCCATACCGGCGTGTGCATTCTGTCGGCGACTCCTCAACTGACCGTGCTGGTGACCAATCGCCTGAATGATGACAGCGACTTCAACGCCACCCCCGCCGTCAGCCAAGGTCAATTATTCCTGCGGTCGAATCGCGCTATTTATTGCATCGGTGGCAAATAAAACGAAAACAGGTGGCATGGGCGTCTCGCCCGTCTATTTCTCAGAGCATGTTTAAAAACACAGTGGAGGTCGTCGTAGGATGGGCTACCAGCCCAGTTTTTGTATTTGAAAAAGAAAATCATGGGC
>JANXVV010000592.1 GCA_025351525.1 Humisphaera sp.
CCGAGACCTGTGTTCGTCGGCCAGCGAAGACACAGGTCTCGGAGTACCGCGACCTGTGGCACCCATTCGACCCACACCGTTAGTGCGGGCGGAGCACCAGAGTTCCAAAGGCCTCGTTCACAACCGCACCACCATCGCACTATTCTTGCTCCCAAACGCAATGCAATTGCAAAGGGCGATATCGACCGAAGCTTTGCGCGCCTGATTCGGCACGTAGTCCAGATCGCACAAGGGATCGGGCCTATCGAGATTGAGGGTGGGATGGATAAAACCCCGGCGAAGGCAGAGTACCGTCGCCGCCAAACCCGCCGCGCCGCAGGCACCTTGCGGATGGCCGATCATCGACTTGGTTGAACTCATGGGGATTTTGGCGGCCCGCTCGCCGAAGCACTTTTTGACCGCCGCCGTCTCCATGCGATCGTTCAGTTCCGTGCTGGTGCCGTGCAGGTTGATGTAGCCCACTTCATCTTTCGTCGCGCCCGCCTGAGCCAATGCCAGTTCGATCGCCCGCACCGGTTCGATGATCTCCGGCGCGATCTGCACCCGATGGTACGCATCGCAAGTGGAGGCATGGCCCGCAAATTCCGCGAGGATTTTCGCCCCACGCGCCAGTGCGTGTTCCTGTTCTTCGAGAACGAACATCCATGCCCCCTCGCCCAGCACAAACCCATCGCGATCGGCACTGAATGGCCGCGACGACTGGGCCGGATCCTCCCAATGCCGTGTGGAAACGACGCGCATCTTTTCAAACGCCGTCATAATTCCCACTGCGATCGGCGAATCCGCCCCGCCGGCGAGCATCATCGGCACGATGCCCGCGCGAATCTGCATCGCCGCGTAACCCAGTGCATCGGTGCTGCTGGTGCAGCCGGTGGACAAGACATGCGAAGGGCCGCGCAGCTTCAAGGCGATGGATATTCGCTCGATAAATTGCCGTGCGTGCCCGAGGTGATCGAGTAGACGCTCCCTTTTCCCTCGGTGAAAAAAGTGCGGTATTGCTCTTCGACAAAGGCCAACCCCCCACCGCCCGTGCCGAGCGCCACACCCATGGTCTGCTGAGCGGCAACATCGTCCGGCGCGAACTCCGCGCCCGCCATCGCCATCGCCTCGCGCGAGGCCTGGAGCGCCATCGGGATCATCCGCGGCACACGCCGAGCTTCGGAAGGTTCCATCACCTGTGACGAATCGTAATTCAGCACTTGTGCGGCAGCGCTGGATTTCAGATGGGGCGCATCCCACCGCAGCGCCGACACGCCGCTCCGCCCGGCAATGCACGCCTCCGCAAACGCATCCGCCCCGATGCCGTTGGAGCTCACCACGCCAATGCCCGTAATCACGACGCGCTTTTGTTGAAAATGCAATGAAGTCTCCGTGCCCACATAGTAGGAGGTGGAGAGAGTTCGGCCAACGGGTATTTGTTAGATCGAATGACTGTTGAATGACCATGCACAATTTGGATCAACATCAGCAAGCGCCTGGCTTTTGTCGGAGAGCTTCGACGGATGCATCGAAGCCGAGGGCGGAAGCCGTAGGCGACACCCCGGGTTATTCTCGCGACGGACCCGGGGCGTCGCCTACGGTTTCCGCCCTCGGCTTGTTTCTCATTCAAACGCCACCGATTATTTCGTTTCGTCAAGTGATTTAAGACATCACACCGCGCGTCCTGATCTCCTCTTTACATTTCTCCGCGAATTCTCCGACCGTCATCGTCCCCTGCTCCTTCTCCCTCGTCCGGATCGCCACCGTTTTTGCCGCCGCATCGCGCTCGCCGACGATGACCAGATAGGGGATCATTTCTTCCAGGGCCTTGCGAATCTTCCCCTTGATCATGTCGCTGCCGAGGTTGGACGTCACCCGCAAACCGGCGGCGATCAATGCGGCGATCACTTCATTCGCATACTCATTCGACTTCTCACTGATCGATAAAACCGTGGCCTGCACGGGTGAAAGCCAGAGTGGGAAATGGCCGGCGAAGTGCTCGATCAGCACGCCGATGAACCGTTCCATGCTGCCGAAGGGGGCGCGGTGGATCATCACGGGGCGATGGGCTTTGTTGTCGGCTCCGATGTACGTGAGATCGAACCTCTGGGGGAGTTGATAATCGACCTGCACCGTGCCGAGTTGCCATTCGCGGCCGATGATATCTTTCACGACGAAATCGATCTTCGGGCCGTAGAAAGCCGCCTCGCCGGGTTCCAAGGTGAAGGGGACGCCAAGCGTTTCGGCGGCGGCACGGCAGGCCGCCTCGGCGCGGTCCCACTGCTCGGGATCGCCGACGTATTTCGCGCTGTCCGGGTCGCGTAAACCGACGCGGACGCGGTAGTCGTTCATGCCGAGCGTGGTGAGAACGATCTTGACCAATTCGAGGCAACTGAGCAGTTCAGCGGGGATTTGTTCCTCGGTGCAGAACAAATGGGCATCGTCCTGGGTGAAGCCGCGCACGCGGGTCATGCCGCCAAGTTCACCCGATTTTTCCCAGCGATACACCGTGCCGAACTCGGCCAGCCGTACCGGCAGATCGCGGTAGCTGTGCGGGTCGCTGGCGTAGATGGCGATGTGGTGCGGGCAGTTCATCGGCTTGAGCAGGTAGCCGTTGATCTCGCCTTTTTCCATGCGGTTGGCGAGGTCGGCGCAGCCACAACCTTCCTTGGCGAGTTGGTCGAAATATTCGCGGTCGATCAGCGGTGGGAATTGGCTTTCGCGATAGTATGGATAGTGCCCGCTGGTTTTGTACAGATCGAGTCGACCGATGTGCGGCGTAAAAACCTGCTGATATCCCTGCCGTCGCAAATGCTCGCCGATGAACTTTTGCAGCTCGATGCGAATCTCCGCGCCTTTGGGTTTCCACAGCACCAGACCTTGGCCGACTTTTTCATCGATCGTGTAGAGACCCAGTTGCGGGCCGAGCACGCGATGATCACGTTTCTTCGCTTCTTCGAGACGGTTCGTGTGTTCATCGAGTTGTTTTTTGTCGAAGAACGCGGTGCCGTAGATGCGGGTGAGTTGCTCGCGCTTGCTGTCGCCGCGCCAGTAGGCGCCGGCGACGCTTTGCAGTTTGAACGACTTGATCTTGCCGGTGGCGGGAATATGCGGGCCACGGCATAGGTCGGTGAAATCGCCCTGCCGATAAATGCTGACGGATGTTTCGCCGGCTTTGGCCAATTCGTCGATGATCTCATCCTTGAAGCGCTGGCTCTGCTCCGCGAGCAAGTGTTTAGCTGCGGACGGCTCGACTTCCTCGCGGCTGAAACTCAGATTCTCGCCGATGATCT
Organism: Humisphaera sp.; assembly: GCA_025351525.1. Lineage (GTDB taxonomy): Bacteria > Planctomycetota > Phycisphaerae > Tepidisphaerales > Tepidisphaeraceae > JANXVV01. Next base: position 3,273 of record JANXVV010000592.1, read on the forward strand.
TCTGCATCTCCGCTTCAACCTTCGGCAGATCCTCGGCGCGAAAACTCACGCCCTTCGGAAATTCAAAGTCATAGAAAAACCCGCTCTCGATCACCGGCCCGATGGTGTATTGCAGCGTCGCCCCATACAGACGACGCAACGCCTGCGCCAGCACGTGCGCGGTGCTGTGACGCATCACATATAAACCATCCGCATCTTTTTCAGTGACGATGGAGACCTGATGTTCGCCGGTAAGGGGATGGGAAAGGTCGACGAGCCTGCCATCCACCCTGCCGACGATGGCCGCCTTGGCGAGCCCCCGACCGATGGATTCGGCCAGTTGATATACCGTGCTGCCATCTGCAAGTTCGCGAACGCTTTGGTCGGGGAGAGTGATCTTTGCCATTTTTCGTTGGTCCGTGGTCCGTGGTCGGTTTTTTTCCGCAGCGTGGGCTACCAGCCCATGTTTCGAGTTGAAAACATGGGCTGGTAGCCCATGCTACGGAATGTGTTTCAAAATCAAAGGGGCCTCGTCAGTACGTCCATTACTTCACAAACAGTAACGGCATCGATTGACTTCCTTTCAATCGCCGTCACCCTCGGCCCGAGCGGTTTCCAAATCGCCGGGCTTGTCGAGCCAAAAATCACCCCCGTCGGAATGCCCGCCATGCCCGCCAGATGAGCCGGGCCGCTGTCATTTCCGATGAAGTGCGATGCGGTGCTGATGAGTTTCCAGAGCGAGACCAGATCGACGGGCGCTTCCACCGTCGCCACGGCTCGCAGTTGATTTATTGTCCCGGGGGACCATCGCTCCATTTCGACTTCACCGATGACAAACTTGACCGGTCGGCCCTGCTCAACCCATCGCTTTGCAAGTTCAATAAAATTTTCGATCGGCCAGCATTTCGGCGCCGCCCCGCTGCCGGGATGAATTACCAAGCCGCCATCTTCAACCGCCCGGCTTCCGATGCCGCGAGTGGAAATGGATTGCTGGATTTGTTGCACGGCTGTCTGAATCGCCGGCCAGGGTAAAAGTTGCCGCGCGATAAAATCAGCCGCATGTTCACCGGAAGGTGGTAGGGCAAGCGTCGGCGGTTGGAGTTGGACGAGATTGACGTCCGATGAAATCCGTCGCACGTTTCGAGCCCAGACATCGTCACCGGTCGACAAAAAACTCACCACCGTATGCGCCGCCGACAACAACTTTTCCGCCGGCGCGGGCAGCACCGCATTCTCGGCAAAGAGCGTATGCCATCCCCCTTCAACATCCACCGAATCAATCCGCAGCGCTTTTTCCGCGAGTTGACCCTTGCCGCGATGCGTCACGTAAAACACGCGGCTCTGCGGATACAGCCTTCCGAGTGCCAATGCCAACGGCCATGTCAGCACGAAATCGCCCAGCGCACCGAGATGAAAAATGAGAACGTTCCGCTTCACGACCCCGTCTCGATCCACCCGCCGCCCAGCACCACGTCGCCGTCATATAAAACGACGGCCTGGCCGGGAGTGATCGCAGACTGCGGTTCATCGAAGGTGACTTGAAATTCATCCGCACCCGTGATCGTCACTTGGGCGGGTTGAGGCAGATTGTTGTACCGGATTTTCGCGGAGCATTTCAGGTTCACCGCATCTTTCAGTCGGCTGCTTAAAATATTGATCTGCCGTGCGATGAGCGATGTTTTGAACAGCGCGTCTTTATCGCCGAGCATGACGGTGTTGCTGGCGGCGTCGATATCGACGACGTAGATCGGGTAACCGAATGCCACACCCACGCCTCGTCGTTGACCGATCGTGAAATGCTGATGGCCTTCGTGCGTGCCGACGACTTCACCGCCCGCCGTCACCAATTGCCCGGCGTGAAACGTCTCGGGGCTGCGGCGCTTCACCAATCCGGCGTAATCCTGATTCGGCACGAAACAAATCTCCTGCGAATCCGGCTTGTTAAACACCGGCAAACTCAGTTCCTCCGCCATCGCCCGCACCGCCGATTTTTCCATCGCGCCGATCGGCAGCAGTGTGTGATCGAGCGTCTCCCGGCTCATGCCGAACAGCACGTAGCTCTGATCCTTTTTATGATCCAGCCCGCGCATCAAAGCCTTCTCGCCGGTTAACGGATCGATCCCCACGCGGGCATAGTGACCGCTGGCGACAAACTGTGCCCCGGCGGCTTCGGCGTATCGCGCCAGCTTGCCGAACTTCAACCAATCGTTGCACCGCACGCACGGATTCGGCGTTCGGCCGCGATTGTATTCCGAAACGAAATAATCGATCACGCGCCCGAAATCCTCTTGAAAATTCAGCACGTAAAACGGAATGTCGAGCATCCCCGCGACGCGCCTTGCATCGTCGGCATCGAGAACGGAGCAGCACCCCTGCTTACTCTTTCCGCCTGTCACCACCGGTTCGCAGACTTCGGGCTCGGCGGCTTCAACGCCACTGGGTGTACCTAGGCGCATGAAGACGCCGATCACGTCGTATCCCTCGCGCAGCAACAGCGCGGCGGCAACGGAGCTATCCACTCCGCCGCTCATGGCGACGACGACTTTCTGGCGCGATGACATATGTTCTCTTACGGAAATGGGTTGGTACGCGAACGCCCGGTGCTACGTTCGTTATTGTGCGGTTTGTAGGGCCGGACACAAACTTGATTCATGCGAAAAACAGGTCGCACTCGAAGAAAAAGACATTTTATTTTAGGAAAATGACGCGGAAAACGGGGAAATCCCGGCCCTTCGGGCCGGCGCTAAACGGGGTGTACGGGGTTTGAGATTCAATCTACGACGGTTCCAATTTAGCTTTGTAAATGTGTATCATCGTCGCACAGGAGATCGCTTCCATGAACCCGTACACCCTTCCGCAAATTCGACCCGCCGCCAGACGCACAAAACTTCAGGTGCAGCTCATCGCCAATGGTGACCTGCGGCTGACCGCCAATCAAAAATGCTGGCCGGAACAGGCGAAGATGGAAGAGACGCTGCGACTGGCGATTGCCGCCGAGGGATACGAACTGGTTCGAGCGCATTCATTTAAAGAAGCAGAAGGGCATGGATTTATCGCCTCGCAAAAAGAGGGGATGCAGGTTTTTGCAGGCGTCGATCCAACGGCTCCGTTGATCGTGGCGGAGGCGGTCTGGCAGTATTCGCATCACATCCTGCCGGGGCTCATCACGCATCGGGGTCCGATTCTGACCGTAGCGAATTGGTCGGGCACCTGGCCGGGGCTGGTGGGAATGTTGAATCTGAATGGCTGCCTGACGAAAGCCGGGGTCAAATATTCGACCATCTGGAGCGAGGATTTCACGGACGATTTTTTCATCGAATCCCTTCGACAATGGCTGTCGAAAGGAAAAGTGAAACACGCCGTCGGGTTGGTGACGAAATGGAAGAATGCAAAAGTCGGCGCGAAGGAGTGGAAGCTGGGTGAAGCGCTGGCCAACCAACTGAAGACCGAAAAGGCGATCCTGGGCGTGTTCGATGAAGGGTGCATGGGGATGTTCAACGCGATCATCCCCGATGAATTGCTGAACCCCACGGGTGTCTTCAAGGAGCGATTGAGTCAATCGGCTTTGTATTATGAAACGACGCAGGTGGGGGATGAAGAGGCCCGGGCCGTGCGGCAATGGATGGAAGATCGCGGCATGAAGTTTCATACCGGGCCGGATGAACTGGAACATCTGACCGACAGGCAGCTTCACCAGCAGTGCAAAATGTATATCGCCGCCGTGCGGTTGGCGGATGCTTTCGGGTGCCATGCGATCGGCATTCAGTATCAGCAGGGTTTGAAGGATCTGCTCCCGGCTTCGGATCTGGTCGAGGGAATGCTGAACAACACCGACCGCCCACCGGTGAAATCGCGGGATGGCAGTCGGGTGTTGTATGACGGCGAACCGCTGCCGCATTTTAACGAGGTGGATGAGTGCGCCGGCCTTGACGGGCTGATGACGCTGCGCGTTCACACCGCCATGAATCAACCCCCGGAAAACACGCTGCACGATCTGCGCTGGGGCGACATCGACCGGAGCGGCACGTCGGGTGAATATGTCTGGGTGTTTCTCATCAGCGGTTCCGCCCCGCCGGCGCATTTCATCGACGGCTGGGCCGGTGCCGTCAGCGAACGGCAACCGGCGATGTATTTTCGATTGGGCGGCGGAACGCTCAAGGGGATCAGCAAGCCGGGCGAGATCATCTGGAGCCGTATTTACATGGCGGACGGGCGGTTGAAAATGGATCTCGGGCGCGGTGGAGCGATCGAACTTCCCTCGGAAGAAACTGAACGTCGCTGGCAGGCGACCACCCCGCAATGGCCGATTATGCACGCCGTCACCTACGGCGTTTCACGCGATGAAATGATGGCCCGGCACAAGGCGAACCACATTCAGGTCGCCTATGCGAACGGCGCCGCCGATGCCGACCGCGCGCTGCTTGCCAAAGCCGCGATGGCGCATGGATTGGGAATCGATGTCTACCTTTGCGGCACGAAGAAGAGCGGGAAAGCGTTTGGATAACGTAGCATCGGCGTCTCGCCGATGTTTTTCTTCTAAAAAAAACGTAGATGAGACGCCCATGCCACCTGCTTTACTGATGCATATAGAGCGGCTGATTTTGGACGGGCTGGGAGAGTTCCCACATCCGCCGCCCAATATCATCCAGCAGCTTTCGGAGATCGCCTTTCATGGTCGGTGAGACCATGTCCGCCGCCAGAATTTCCTCGAGCCTGGCTCGCTGATGGTCCAATTGTTCCCGCTCGACATCGATCAATCGCCCATTCATAGCTTCCTCGCATCCGGCTGAACCTGTGACATGCCAGCCAGCAGCACCAAATTATCACGCCCCGAAGCGCCGGTGCAACGGCTAAAATTTTCATCGGTCCGGAACGCAGTCAAATTGAGTAACTTCATATAAAATTCGTCACCATGCCACAGCCATCGCCTTCCGCGCAGAATCTGACCGAGCTTTTCCGCCGTTACGATCAACTCATTGTCGGCCTTCTCAACCCCGCCACCGCAACCCAATTTGACGCGAATCCATTTCGCGCCGAAAGCGAAGATTCGGATTTGGTGCAAGTGGAGCGCGGCGTCGTCTTCCCGCAGTTTCTGCTGCATCCGATCCAAGCTGCCCAAGCGGTGGAACCTGCAGAGCGATTGATCGAAGTGTCCCGTGTTTCGACGCTGGGCGGGCTCACCGTCGTCGACCGCGCCGGTCATGTCCGCCCGGTTTATCGGCCTCTGCTGGCCTATTCATGGATGCAGGCGTTTCGCTTGGGTTACGAACTGATCCCCCGCTCCGAATTTGGCCGGTGGGAAGAAGCCACCCGCGCCTGGTGCGATGATCTGGAATTTCGTCTCGGTGAATTTGCATGGCCTGCATCCGATTTACCCGCCGCCCGGGGAGACCGCATCGCCGAGGTGTGCTGGATTGCCTTGACGCTGCACGTCGCCGGGAAAGTTTTCATCCGCGATGCCTGGACCGATCTGGCCGGCGATGTCTTCGGGAAATTGGTGCGACGGCAGCGCGACACCGGCGCGTTCCTTACCACCACGTTATCGGACAACCCCGAGACGCACTGGTTCCACGAGCTGGTGATCCTGCACGCCGCCGCCAGCTATGCCGCGCAGGCGGAGGATCGGGCGCTGGCGACCGCCGTGCAGCGAGCCGCGCTCTTTCATCAAAATGAGACCCAGCCCGATCATGCGACCAATCAACCGTGGGCCCTGTTTGCTTTTTTATGGAACCCCGACACGCGCCCGCTGGCGGATGGAATGATGAACACCCTGCAAATCCACGGCAGCGGATCGGGAACCGATTCGCAGAGGTCCTGTCTCACGTTGATGCTGTTAGCCGATGCTCTATACTGTCTGCGATTGTTTCAGAAGCCGTAGCATGGGCTACCAGCCCATGTTTCTGAATCGAATACATGGGCTGGTAGCCCAAGCGACGAAAAATTTATAGCTTCTCAGGATCAAAGACCCCTAGACACGATTGATTTTTTTTCGCATTTGGAAACCCATGGAATCCTCCCCGCCATCCACCGTCATCTCCAACACGCTCGACCCGGACCTGCTCGAAATTCTGCGCTGCCCGCTGACACGCAGTAAACTTAGGCAGGAAGGGGATTCGCTCATCGCCGAAACCGGTGGACTGTGCTACCCGGTCCGCGATGGCATCCCGGTCATGCTCATCGAAGAAGCCAAACTGCCCGAAGGCGTTGAATCGCTCGATGCGTTCAAAATTAAATTTCGCGAGCAGATCCCGCAGTGAATGACCGATCCGGGCGATATAAGTAAGGTGGCATGGGCGTCTCGCCCGTGCATTTTTCGGCCAAGAAG
>JANXVV010000624.1 GCA_025351525.1 Humisphaera sp.
GAAAAAACGCGTGCCTTCGGCACAGCCGCTAAAAAATACAACAACCGGGCCGCGAGCGTCTTTCGACATTCGCGGCCCGGTTGATGGTTGAGTGAAACGAGTGAAAGCGGGTTACGCTTCGACGGGTTGCAACTGCTTCATGTAGTTCTGATAGGCATCCGCCGCCGGCTTATAGCCTGGGAAGATGTTCATCTGGAACGGGTCGACGCGGAACAGCTTGATAAGCGATTCGGCGAAGACGGCGCGGAAGTCGGTGTGGACGGGGAGGAAGCGACCACCCTCGGTGTCGGCCATGCCTTTCCACGTGCCGTAGGTACGACCACCGTTGAGCATGTTGCCGATGGCGAGCATGTAGCTGCCGCGACCGTGATCGGTGCCGGATGCGCCGTTTTCGTGGACGGTGCGACCGAATTCGGTCATCACCAGGATCATGACCTTGTCCATGCGGGGTCCGAGATCTTCGACGAATGCGTTGATGCATTCACCGAGGTGCTGGACGGCGCTGGCCATGCGGCCACCCATGGCGCCGCCTTCGTCGCTGTGCATATCCCAACCGCCGAGGTCGGCCTGGGCGACCTCGAGGCCGACGTTGGCCTTGATGACGCGGGCGATCGCGGAGAGCTGATTGGACAGGCCACCGTTGGGGTAGTTGGCATCGTTCTGCATCAGGGCGGCGGCATCGAGGGCGCGGATGCGCTCGACGGCGGCGTTGCCTGAGGCGGTGATGATGTCGCGGGTCTGATCGGCATTCAAAGCGCGGGGGACGGTGGTGCGGGCGGTGGCGGCTTTGAAGCCTTCCAGGCTCGAACCCTTGTCCATCGTGACGCCTGCACGCTCGGTGACACCGACCATGTTCTGGGCGTTGTACAGGTCGGCGAACAGATCGAGTTCGGTGGTGTGATTGTTACCGGCGAGCACGGGATAGTTGCCGCGCAGGGCACGGGGGAGAAGCGTCTGGGCGCTCAGGCCACGCAGCGGGGCATCGGTGCTTTTGCGGGTGGCTTCGAGGTAGCGGTTCAACCAACCGGTGGAGACTAGCGTGTTGCCCGGAACGCCGCGTTCCATGTAGTCTTGGGCACTGAAATGGCTGCGGGTTTGATCGGTGGAACCGGCATTGAAGATCGGAACGCACTTGCCCTTGTCGATCAACGGGATGAGCGAGGCAAGGCCGCTGTTGATGCCCCAGTAATCGCTCTTGAGGATGGGAATACAGCCCTTTTCACCGTTCTTGCCCTTGGCATCGGCGCGGAGGGCAATCTTCGGGCGGAACTTGTGATACATGTCGTCGCCGAAGGGAACGAAGGTGTTGAGCATGTCCGCACCACCGCGCAGGAAGATGGTGACCAGCGTGGGGGCCTGGGGACGATCGCTCTTGCCTTTTTTGTCCTGGGGGTCACCCTTGCCGTAGAAATCGTATCCTTGGGCATACTTGTCCACGGACAGGAAACCGGCAGCGCCGGCCATGACCACAAGGCCTGAATTTTTCAGGAAATCACGACGTGATGCGCTCATAACACTTCCCTTTCGGTTCTGGAGAAAACCGTGCCGCGGAAGCGGCGACGGCCGGTTTTTATCGAACTTTAACGCTGTTGAAAAGAGGGACCACCGATCAAAACGCTCAAGACTCGGTCGGTTTCACCCGTGGTCTTCTTTTCGCGTTCACCCACATCCCCGCCCACGACTTCGTCGGCGATGGCCTGAACCCGCTTGCTTTCATCCATCTTGGCGTAGCGCTCGATGAATGCGGCGGGAATTTGCACCCCGGGAACGCCGTTGCGGACCAGCCGCCAGGCGTAATCCCATCGACTGGTAAGCACGCCGGCATCCATCCAGCTCTCGGCCTGGTCGAAATACCCGGTCGGATCGTTGCACATGTAAATGGGTTGACCCATTTTATAAAGCATCTGACAGGTATCGTGAGCCGTCTCGATCTTCGCGTTTGTCGCCCGCAACGTGCTGACGATGAACTGGAAGGGGGTCTTAAACTTCGCCCGATAATTATCGCGGCTGTAAAACTCCGGCGAATTGATGATCGCGGCGTAAACCTTCGGCAGATCGCCTTCGCTTTCCATGAAGACGGCGGCGGCTTTCTTAATCAGCGATGCCGGGGGGTTGTCGTTGACGAGATATCGCACCAACTTCATCGAGATGAACTCGGCGGTGTATTTGTGCGTGGCGAGATAGAAAAGCGCCTTTTCACCGGCCTCATAGCCCGGCGGGATTTTGTATCCGAGCCAGTTCTTCGGTCCCGGTTGGTGATGCTCGGCATTGAACTCGAACTGGAATTTGCTGTTGTACTGCCAACCGGTGAGCACTTTGGAGAGTTCGCGGACATCGTCGTTGCTGTAGCCGCGATCGGCACCGAGAGTGTGGAGTTCCATCACCTCGCGGGCGTAGTTTTCGTTCCAGTTGTCTTTTTTGCTGAGTTGGTTGTCGAGGTATTCCAGCATCGCCGGGTGACGGGCGGAGGCGAACAGCATTTCCTTGAACTTGCCGAAGGCCAATTTGCGAATGACCTGATCTTCATAGTGGCCGGAAGTCCAGCGACGGCTTTTTTGCTGATCGTCGCCCATGTCGATGCAGAAGTGGTTCCGCCAGAAATCGACGATCACTTCCTTGAACCGGCGATTGCTTTCGACGGCCCGGGTCATCACAAGGCTGGGCAAAACGTTCTTGACGCTCTTGTACACCCGCGCACCGCCGCCTTCTTCAGGGGCGTGCTTGCGCATTTCGATGATGCTGGCTTTGTCAGCCCAGGGGAATTTGGCGGCGACTTCTTTTTCGAGATGGCTATCTTCAATCGAGTCCGGGGCCATCTGCTTTTTGACCCAGCCTTCGATTCCCTCTTCCTTCAGAACGTGGTCCACTTCGCCTGGCCGAGGGCCAAACGAGAGACGGTTGAACATGTGGGTGACTTTTTCGCGATCGGATAAGTCGGGACCGACCAAGGTTCGGGGCTTGGGCGGTTCGATTCCCAACGCCTTGGAGATGGAGAAAGGGGAGAGGGGCGAAGCTGAAACAGCCGCGGCACCGACTAGAAGGGTGCGGAGCATATCACGTCGAGAAGCCATAGAAAAAGCTCCCTTAAGTCACGAAATCCGTCGAAGCAACTCGTACAAACGATTTTGTATATCCGATTGCTTGGCGGAATACAATCGTCTGTTGAATTAGCCTTACTTAATTGATAACGCTTTATAACGTCGAACGTTGGTCGTTTGAGCAATATTCGCCGAAAGATTTGAGAAATGGCAGGAGGGGTGGCGATGTTCGGCACTGGTTCGGTGTGAGTTGTTGCATGGGCTACCAGCCCATGTTTTCAATTGAAAACATGGGCTGGTAGCTCATACTACGACCTCATTCACAAAATTTATGGAGGAGAAATTGCACAAAAGCGTCTGGCAATCGCTAATTCGTCGCAGGCGCTTGCGGGAGCTTCAATACCTGCCCGAGTTTCAGTTTGGCCGGGTTGTCGCCGATGGCGGATTTATTCAGGTCGTAGATCTTTTGGACCATGTCGATCTTGCCATAGAGCTTGATCGAGATCTTGTTCAGGTTGTCGCCGGGCTGCACGCGGTATTCGCTGCGGGAATCGATCGGGGCTTCGATTTTGTGTGCGATGGTGCCGGCGGTCGTCGTCTTCTCGGCATTTTTATCGGCGGCTTTTTCCGGGCCTTTCACTTCGCTGATATCCGGGAGGTTGATCTCCATGCCGGGCTTCAGCTTGGTGGGATCGAGCTTGGGATTGGCCCGCAGGATGTAGGCGTATAGATTCGGGCTGCCGTAGGCGGTGGCGGCGATGGTCGAGAAGGTCTCGCCTTTGGTCACCTTGTGCGTGCGGACTTTGGTCGGCAAGATTTTCGTTTCCACCCGATCTTGCAGCACGGTCACGCCTTTTGGCCCGCCGGTGTTGCCCGAATCGGCGGAGGACGATTGATCGCCACCGGATTGCGGGGGGTTGGAATCGGGCGGGGGGGTGGAACCGCTATTCGGTTCCGGCGTTACGCTGACGGTGGTGTCGGCCCCATAGAGGCGGTCGCCCCAGATTGGATCGGTTTTTTCCGTAACCGTCGCCACGAGTAGCTGGTGCTTGACGATTTCACGGGGAGCGGCTTTGCGTTCACCGACTTTGCCGGGACCGTAGGGTGAATCAATCGGTTTGTAGTCGGTCGTCGTTGCAGACCCCGACTCGCCGGGCTGACCGGGCGTTTCACCCGCGCCGCCGGCCTCGGCGACCTGGCCGCCGGTGTCGACAGGGTGATTGTCGCGTTTGTTGTTCGAGTAGACGGTGAGATAAATAACGACGATCGCCAGCAGGGTGCCGCCGAGCGTCATTCCGAGGATCACTTCCTTGCGCATAAAATGGGACTCCTTCCCAAGTGCCGGCGGGGGTTCAGTCCGAACCGGCAAAACCAGATGTTCAAAACCACTTGCCGCGAGATGATGCTTATCGTCGTTTTACTTCAACCGTCGTCAACGTCGTGCCGGCCCGCTGCGGTTGCCCGACAGGGAATCGACGTTCCATCGCGGCTTCGGGCGAGGGCTTTGCATTCGCATCGCCGCCCACCAGCAGAATCGGAGCCGCAATCGCCACTGACGAATACGTTCCGAACAATATGCCAATGAGCAAGACAAAAGTAAAGCCGTGTACGCCCGCGCCGCCCAGAATATACATGACGGCCACCATCGTGAGGGTTGTGCCCGCCGTCAGCAGGGTGCGGCTGAGGGTCTGATTCACCGAGTCGTTAATCACCTGCCGGGTAATCTTCCCATACTTGCCGCGATTTTCGCGGATGCGGTCAAACACGACGATGGTATCGATCATCGAGTAACCCATCACCGTCAGAATCGCCGCGACCAGCGTGAGATTGATGCGGAACGGTTCGACCATCAATGCCCGCCCGAGACCGTTATCCAGATAGTGCGACAGGCCGATGGCCCCGATGACGATCAGCGTATCGTGGATCAATGCCACCACCACCGCCAGAGCATACTTCATGTCGCCGAACCGGAACCAGATGTAAACCATGATGGCGAGGATCGACAGGACGGTTGCAAGAAACGCCTCGCGCTGCGTGTCGCCGGCCACCTGCGGATCGAAGTTGCTGACCTTCTGCAATTTCGCTTCGCGATTCACGCCTTCATTCGCCAGCCGCCAGATCGGGGCGGCGGTGGCTTCGCGCCAGCCGTCCGCGCTTTTGGCGAAGGGGAAGGCCGGATTGACCGCCAGCACTACGACATTCTTCGACGGGTGGTTGTCTTTGTCCTTCGTTTTGTCGCCGTCCAAACCGACGACTTCAATCCGCCATTTGCCGAGATTCATTTCCGAGCCCGGTGCGCCGGCGGCGCGGTCGATGCGCGAACGCACCTCATTGGCGGAGATCGGCGGCTCCAGATTTCGCAGCACGATCGCCACTCCACCGACATAGCCCGCGGCTTCGGGAACGGGCTTGCCGTCGAGGTCCATCGAATCTTTTTCGATCGGAATCACCGCCGCCTTTGCCAGCGCGCCTTCCACCGTCTCACTAGCCAGATCGAACTTGCTCGGCCGTTCCAGTTTCAGATCCGGCCCCAGCGATTCCAGCACCGCATTGCGCACGGCGGCGGCGTTGTCGTTCGGCGTCACCACTTCATACAGATCCAGCCGCCCGTTCAGCGACACCACGCTGGCCGCCGGTATCGCCTGTGCGACTTTGGCGATCCGCTCGCGCACGGCGGCGATCGGAATGTCATGCGTCAACTCCACCTGCACCGTGGTGCCGGCGGCAAACTCGACGTCGAACATGTCGCGCTTCTTGATCACAAACGCGCTCATTCCACCGATGATGAAAACCAGACTGAACGCGATGAACGGCCAGATCATGCCCATCCAGTCGATGTTCGGCTTCAGGAACGCATCCCACTTCGGGTACTTCGTCGGCACGCTGCCGAGTTCCTTGATCCCCTTTTTATCGATCAAAATCGCAAAGATCGTCTTGGTCACATAGAGGGCGGTGAACAGCGAACTGACGATGCCGATGAGCAGGGTGAGGCCGAACCCGCGCACTTCCTCGGAGCCGAAGAAGTAGAGGAAGACGGAGACGATGGCGGTCGTCATGTTCGAGTCGACGATCGCCGACAGGGCGCGGTCATACGCATGTTGCAGCGCGGTTTTGAGAGGGTGACCGCGATGTTCTTCTTCGCGCATCCGCTCGAAGACCAGCACGTTGGCGTCGATGGCGGTGCCGACGGTCAGCACGATGCCCGCGATGCTGGGCATGGTGAAGGTCGCCCCGAACATCGCCAGCACGCCGAGGATGATGACCAGATTCATCAGCACGGCGAAGAAGGCGACGATGCCCGCCAGGTGGTAATACCCGATGAGGAAAATGCTGACGACGACGAGACCGATCCCGCTGGCAAGAAGCCCGCGATAGAGATTGTCCTCGCCGAGCGCGGGGCTGACGGTGCGTTCGGAGATGGGTTCATCGGCCAGGGTGGCGGGGAGTGAACCGGCGGAGAGCGTGTTGGTGAGATACTTGACCTGCGACGGATCGAACCCGCCCGCGCCGCCACCGGTGATCTGGCCGCGTGCGCCGATTTCGCTGTGAAGATTCGGGGCGCTGATCAGTCGATCGTCGAGCACGATGGCCAGTGGCGAACCGATGTTGTTGCGGGTCAGATCGCTGAATAGTTTCGCGCCCTGCGCGTCGAATGCGAAGTCGACCGCGCGGCCACCCTGCCCGTCGCCGCCCGCCGTCGCCGATTCCAAGGCCCACGGGTTCGCATCGCGCTTGTGAATCATCGACTTGTCGGCCCCGATGTACGCCAGCGCGTAGCGCTTGGTCGTGTCGTCGCCGACGGTGAAAGTCCGATGGCCCGAAAATTCCTCGGGGTTGTCGATTAGATACCAGCGCATCGTATCGCCGGCCTGAGCGGCGGGGCCACGCGCCTTCAAACGCTCGATCAGCGCGATCGCCTCGGTCGTATTCAGGTCGGTGACGAGAATATGAAACTCGAGCACACCCGACCCACGCAACATGCGCTTCAGACCCTGGGCGTCATCCAACTGACCTTTGAATTTCTTGAACTCAAAATCCGCCGTCTTCAGATGATCGAGGGCGGCCATGCGGGCGGGAAAAGCTTTATACCTGTCCTTCAATTCGCTCAAACGCTTTTCGCGCAGATCGTTCGGAAGATCGAGAATCGACTGAACCTCCTCCATCGCCTGATTGCCCGAGTCGATCTTTTTCAACTCTTCGTCGTACTTCACCTCACCCTGCGCCTGGGCATCGGCGGCGACATTTTTGGCGGCGGTGTCCTTTGCAATTTCGGCGGCGGCGTATTCCGCTTTGGATTTTTCGATCTGGTCATGCAGTGCGGCAATCGCTTTGAACGATGCCAGCCGTTCCGCGCTTCCGGCGGCCAGGTCGGTCAGCTTTTTATCGCGGTCGTCACCCGATTGCTTCTCAATCACCCGCTTGACTTCATCAAAGCTGACGTTGGTTTTCTTAAGCTCTTCCTGA
>JANXVV010000629.1 GCA_025351525.1 Humisphaera sp.
AAAAACGCGTGCCTTCGGCACAGCCGCTAAAAGTGAAGAAAAATTCGGAATGACCATTCGCATCGTATACGGAGTGGCCGCCGATAATTGCACAACCCCCTAAAGAAACAGTCCCGAATGTTCGATCCCTTTCTCAATCCCCTTTCCCTTCGAGCGCTATACACCCTGGCGATGGCCAGGGCGTTCCTGCGCTTCCGCAATCCGCGTCGCCGAAAATCCGGACGGCATCACACGGCGTTCTACGAGCAGACCTGGCGCGAGGCGGCGGAAGAACTTGGCGGCACCTGGACACCCCTCGTCTCCGGCATCGCCGAAATCGAGATTCACGGCCGGCGTACCCGCGTCGACGGGAGCGTTTCAGAAATCGATGATCCGGTCACCCTTGCGGTGCTGCATGACAAGCCGCTCACGCATCGATTGTTGGCCGAGCAGGGGCTTGCGGTTCCACGTCATGCCTGTTTTTCACTGAAAAATATGGCACCGGCTATGGAATTTCTGAAAGCGAGCAACGGGAATTGCGTCGTCAAACCTTCCGGTGGCACCGGAGGCGGGCGCGGGGTGACCACCGGCATTCGCCGTCGATCCCATCTGGCCCGCGCCTCCGCCATCGCGGCGGTTTATGGCGACGAACTGATGATCGAAGAGCAGATCGCCGGCGACAACTATCGACTGCTCTATCTCGACGGTGAGCTCATCGATTCATTCGTCCGCCGTCTGCCCACCGTGGCGGCCGACGGACATTCCACCATTTCACGGCTGGTGGATCGGGCCAATGACGAACGATTAAAACACGGCTCGGGAATCTCGCAGGTTCTGTTGACCGTCGACCTGGACATGCGGCGAACGCTGGCGAACCAACGCCTCTCGCTTCGCTCCGTCCCCCCCGCCGGCACGACTGTCACGCTAAAAACCGTCGTCAATGAAAACAGCGGCGCGGACAACACCACCGCCACTCAGCAGCTTTGCAGATCGATCATCGACGATGGTGCCAAAGCGGTGCGGGCGCTTCGCGTGCGGTTTGCCGGCATCGACATCGTCACGCGCGATCCGGGCGTTCCGCTACCCGATTCGGGCGGGGTGATTCTTGAAGTGAATGGCACGCCCAACCTTTATTATCACTATCAGAAGCACGATGGCCGATTCCCCGTCGCCGTGCATCTGCTGCGGCGGTTGCTGAATCTCGATCCGGAAACCGCGAAAGAAACGGCACCCACCCTCGAGCGGGAATCCGTCGGGGCGATTCACTTATGAGCATTGCCGACATGCCCATCGAATGTGTCAGAGGCGCGCCAGCGTGCGCGCTGCTCGATCAGGCGCAGTTTCTAGCTGATTGGTCGGCGCTCTATGCCGCCTGTCCCTGGGCGACGGCGTTTCAAGGCTCCGGTTTCATCGGTGCGTGGTATCGCATTTATCGCGAGAAGTTCGAACCGCTTCTGATCATTTCCCGCGCGGCTAACGGTGATCTGCAAGGCCTGCTGGCGCTGGCGGTATCCAGACCTACCGGCGCGATGGTAGTGGCCGGCTCGCATCACGCCGAGTATCACGCCTGGATCAGCCGTCCCGAGCACGGCAACCTTTTCCCCCGGTCGGCCTTCCGTGCCGTTCGACGATCGATCCATCGCGCGGGCCTGAAATTTCGCTACCTGCCTCCCCATGCGCCCACCGCATGGCTGCTTCAGTCGGGGATGAAAAACATTTCCATCCTCAAAGCCCATCCCCGCCCGTTGCTGCCGTTCGGCAACGGTGCGGAAATCAGAAAATCGCTGGCGAAGAGCGGCAACAAAAGCCGCATGCGCCGGCTGCAAAAGCTCGGCCCCGTCGTGTTCAAACGCATCACCGATCCCGAGGAATTTGCAACGCACTTCGATGAAATCATCCGCTGCTACGACACCCGCCGACTGGCCGTCAACGGTTCCGCGCCGTTCCTGAATGATCCGCTCAAAAAAGCGTTTCATCTCGAAATGCTTCGCACCCCCGGTTTGCTCCATGTCACCGTTCTGAAGGTCGGCGAACACATCGCCTCCGCCCAATTAAACACCTGCGGCCACAAGGAAATTCACCTGAGCCTTCTCGCTCACCACCCCTTTTTCGCCAAGCATTCACCCGGAAAACTGCACATTCTGCATCTGGGCAAAATGCTCATGGACGAGGGGTATGAGCGGATGGATCTCACCGCCGGCGGTGACGCCTACAAGGAGCGATTCGCCGATGCCTGGGATGAGGTTCACACGCTCAGTCTCTTTCCGTCCACATTCGCCCGTGAAACCGCCGGACTGCACATCGGTCTCGAGGTCGCGGCCAGGAAAGTTCTCAAGCATCACGGCCTGACCCCGATGCAGGCCGTCTCTTTCGCGGGAAAAATCAGCCGGGTCAATCCGGCTCGATGGACCGGCCTCGCCATGCGTCGCGGGCGCGATTGGCTGATGCCTCATCGTGAGATCCGCATCTATCGATTCTCGCTGTCCGAGATCAACGAAATTTCCACGCCCGATGATTTTCACCGCGATTCGCTCGACGATCTGCTGGCTTACCACCCCGCCGCCGCGTTGCCCTCCCGGCATGAATTCATGTCCGATGCCCTGCGCCGGATCGAAGAAGATCAACACGTCTACACCCGCGTTGAATCGGGTCGACTGCTTCACTACGGTTGGTTGGCGGAACGGCCCACGGATGGACTGGTGAATTCCGTCTTCAAAGATTTTCCCCTCCCGGCCAACAGTGCCTTGATCCTCGACCTGCTCACGCTTCCCACCGCCCGCCGACGCGGTTGGGCGGAACGATCGCTGCGAATCATGCTCCGCGATGCGAGAGCAATTCCGCAGACCGAAAATGTTTTCATCGCCATCCCCACCGACAGCCATGCCTGTCGACTCGTCGAAAAAATCGGCTTCAAACACGAAGGTTCCCATGCCTGCCATTGACACCCCGCCCGTGCTCATCCTGGGTGGGGAGGCCAACGCGCTGTCGGTGGCCCGCGACCTCAGCGGCATGGGCGTGCGCGTGTTTGCCGTCGGCGACCCGGATTCCTGCGTGCGCCATTCCCGGCACTGCACTTGGATCACCATCGCCCGGCAGGGAACCGTCGAAGAATCATGGGCCGCCTTTCTGCTTGGCCCTGAATCCGATTCTATGCGCGGCGCGGTGGTGCTGTCCTGTGGCGATGCCGGTTTGCAGGTGCTGATCCGTCATCGCGAGGCGTTGCTCGGCAAATATCGCCTGGATATTTCCGAACCGCAGGCGCAGCGGTCGATGCTCGATAAATTGACCACGTACAAACACGCCCGCGCCGCCGGTGTGGCGGTGCCGCTTTTTTGGGAGGTCGAATCGCGCGAGCAGGTGATTCCCCTGCGCGATGAACTGGTCTATCCGCTGCTCGTCAAACCGCGCCTGTCGCATGTCTTCGAGGCGAAGTTTGGCCGCAAGCATGTGACGGTCGCGAACTTTGCGGAACTGCTCGACACCCTTGATGCCGTCAGCGGTTCCGGCACGGATGTGCTGTTGATGGAATTGATCCCCGGCGGCGACAACCGGCTTTGCAGCTACTACACCTATCTCGATGAACAGGGGAAACCGGCGTTCCATTTCACCAAGCGAATCATCCGCCGATACCCGACGGGAATGGGCTCCGCGTGCTATCACATCACCGACTGGATCCCCGAGATCATCGCCCCCGCCCAAAAGCTCTTCGACCATGTCGGCCTGCGCGGCCTGGCCAATGTCGAATTCAAACTCGACGCCCGCGACGGCCAATACAAATTGATCGAATGCAACGCCCGCTTCACCGCCTCGAACTGTCTCGTCTCAGCCAGTGGATTCAGCCTCGCGCGGTTTGTCTATTGTCGACTGACCGGCCGACCGCTGCCGGCGATGGAGAAGTACAGGATCGGTCTGAGGCTCTGGGATCCGATCCGCGATTTCCGGGCATATCGCGAACTAAGCCGCGCGGGTCAACTGAGTTTCGGTCGATGGTGTGCGGGAATATTGCATCGGCAGACATGGCAGTTTTTTCGGTGGTCCGATCCGATGCCGACGATGTCGCGACTTCTCAAACCTTTGCGAAAACGGTTCGAATCGCCGGACAATGTATCAAGGTGACGGGAATAATGAAGTTGGGTGAGCCTGCCCATCGGCAATTCTACGCCGTGAAATCGTAAGACTGAACCTATATGGGTCTTTTGAAAAACCGGTGGCATGGGCGTCTCGCCCATGCTTTTTG
>JANXVV010000631.1 GCA_025351525.1 Humisphaera sp.
CGCCTCCTGAAATTCCTTGTATAGCTTTTCCGCTTCCTCCGGAGTCAGGTCGCCGCATTTCGTCCGCGTGTGAATCCCGATCAACTTGCAAAATTCGGTCGCCTTCTGCGGGCTGATTCGGCTGAACTGCTCCTGCAGAAAATTGTACACCGTGCCGGTTTTGTTGATCGACTCATAGTCCTTCAACATCTGCAACAGAATGCCCAACTCGATGCCCTTGGGGTGCGGCTGAATTTCCTTCGTCTCGGGCGGCAGATGATCGATGCCGCGCGGGAAGAAGATGACCCCGTCTTTTTCAATGGTGGTGAGAGTCGGGTCGACCCCGCTGGGAGCCGTGATGTTCTCCGCCGGCACATGGGCGGCTTGCTGCGTCAGCGATTCAGCATGAACCGCGTCCTTCACGGCGTTCGATAGCGACGTCTCATCCTGCTCGTCAGAACTGACGCGGGATGGCGTCACGAAAGTGATTCGCGCATGGGGATTGGCGATGGCGGTCAGTTCAAGAAACTCATCGACGCTGCCGCGGCCTTTTTGGTATCGGCCTTCGAGATCGATGCTGACGCTCGTGCCGGTGATGAAATCCTCGGAATTGAGGAACCCGGGATCGCGCGTGCCAGCATTGAGATTTCGAAGCCGTTGCGGCGGGAAATCCTGCGTCTCATCATCGACGGTCACCTCCGCCCGGTTGGTCTTGGTGTTCATCGCCAGTTCAATGTGATGCGCCGGTTTTTTCGCATGGGGGCGCGTGTGAATCACCATCGGTTTGCCGGTGGTGATCAGTCCGTACATGCCGGCGGCGGAAATGCCGATGCCCTGCTGGCCGCGACTCATTTTGAGGCGGTGGAACTTGGACCCGAACAGCAGTCGGCCAAACACGTTCTCCACCTGCTTGCGGATGATGCCCGGCCCATTGTCGACCACCGTGATCCGATACCGCGACTGCTTGGCAGCGGCGGCCCTGTCGGGCTGTAAATCCTCGATTACCACCGCCACGTTCGGCAAAATCCCTGCTTCTTCACAAGCATCCAGCGAATTGTCGACGGCCTCCTTCACCGTCGTCAGTAATGCCTTGCGCGGGTTGTCGAACCCCAGCAGATGGCGATTCTTGGCGAAAAATTCGCTGACCGAGATGTCCTTCTGCTTCGTCGCCATCGTCTCGGCGGTTTCGCGACGGGCGGGCTTCGTTTCTTTACGCGCGGCCTTGGCCGGCTCGGTTTCGATCATGTTTGGCATATCCTGCTCACCTCCATGTGAGGCGGTCTGTTCGAGAGTTTTCATGGCTTCACTTCCTTGACCCATTCGGGATTCATCCTGAATCGCAGAGGCCATCAGCGCGGCGGATGTTAATGGGATGCCCATCAGACACAAGCTCCGATAATCCTGTTCGCTCCCTATCGGAAAGACGGAACCGTTTCCTTGAGCTTATTGGTTAGGTAAATGTACGGTTAATTCCGCTCGATTGCAAGGGAATGTATCAGTTGCAATTGAATTGCCCCGATAATACAATGAACACACCCGTGTACTGACAGGAGAATTCTGATGATTGCTGCACTTGATACTGCTTTGGTAAAGACCCTTACACGTCACGGCAATAGTTTGGCGTTGGTTCTCGATAAACCGATCCTGGAAATGCTGGGCATTGGTTTGGATACTCCCCTGCAGATCACGACTGACGGGCATCGCCTGATCATTGTCCCGAAGCGCGAGCCGTTGAGCGAGGAAGCCTTCAAGGCTGCGCTGCGCGGAGTGAATGATGAATTCGGGGACGTGCTGAAAAATCTGGCGAAGTAAGGGGTGACCATGAAACCGATTTTCCTCACCGTCGATCATATTCGGCAGATTCATCTGGACCAGGTTGAACGCTACGGCGGCGACCCATCCGTGCGCGATCCGGGCCTGCTCGAATCCGCCACCGCAATGCCAGCAGCGGCCTTCGGCGGTCAGTACCTGCACGCCTTTCCCCACGAAATGGCGGCTGCTTATTTGTTCCACCTCGTCAGCAATCACGCCTTTGTCGACGGCAACAAGCGCGTCGGCCTCGCCACGGCATTGGTGTTTCTCAAGGTGAACGGGATGCAGATCGTATGCGACCATCAGGCCCTTGAAGACTTGGTGCTCGGCGTGGCGCGCGGTGAAAAAGAGAAAGCGGACGTGGCGATCTTTCTGCGCGATCATATCCAAGACTAACAGTTTCTGAAAAAACCGGATTCCTTCGCGAAATCGGTTGCGAATTCGCGGTGTTACGAGACGTTCTTCATTATTTAGCCGCCTCGCTTGCGAGGCGCGTCTGGCGGGATAATCGCTCGGACACGTCTCGCTAGCGAGACCGGCCAAATAATCAGGACGAGGAAGCGTTGAGTTTGTAAGAATATTCTTTCGCTTTGAAAAGTTTAGGTGTCGCAAGAAGCTCTACAAATTCAGAAGCCTCACTTCCCCTCCCCCAACACTCCGCCCTCCGCTTCCACGATCATCCGATACCTCTGCACGATCTCCTCCTTCGCCACCATCGGCAGATTCGCCGCTAAAACGACGCTCTCCACCGTGCGAATGAACCGTTGATACTTCACACCCAGCCGATCCAGATCCTCGGCCTGCTTGTCCAGCGCATCGATCAGTTCCCACTGCTTTTCAAACTCATCAAATCGCGGCGACGACTCGATGAATTTGACGATGGCCGTCCCCTGCTCCGCCAGAATTTTCGCGGCTTGCGGATGCAGCAGGTTGTTCAACTCCGGCCATCGTCGCTCGAAACGGGACTGAAGCGAGCGGCGGATTTGATCGCGATCGCCATTCAGCTTCTGCTTCTTCTTGTCCATCTCGCGCCGCTGCCGTTCGATGTCCGAAAATTTGGTGCGCGCGGCCTGCACGCGCCGGGGGCCGTCGAGTTGGAGAAATTTGGAAAGCTGCTGCATCACCGCTTGATCCGAAGGATCGGCGACCGCGAGCAGCCGATCGAAATCGTCCTCGGAATTCAGCAGCGCGCCACCCTCGCGCGGCGAACCCTTGGAATACCTGCGAAGGAACGCATCGGAAGTTTTCATCGAGACATCGACGGTCTCGCTGTGGATCAGGGTGTACGCGTGCGCCTCGGCAAGTGTCACTTTGCCGTCGCCGTTGAAATTGGGTTTGACGATGGGCTCACCGGTGCGGGCCTGGCCGTACATCGCCGCCCAGAAATAGGTGCTGTATTCGCGGTAATTTTCCTCATCCACATCCGAGGTGCAACCGGCGGCGACGCGCGTGGGCAGGGTGGCGAAAAACCCGCAACGGTTGCGCGGGGAGAGGCCTTTGTTCGGGTCGCCGTCGACGAACATGCAATCCGCGAATCCACCCCCGAAGCATTGCACCATCACCAGCACGACGCGCACCTTCAGCGGCAACCGGTCGAGCAGGGCGGTGAACTCTTTGACCGGCATGTCGGCCTCGTTCCACATCGCCAACGTCTGGTTGGTGGGCGGCCTGCCTTTGCCGCGACCGCCGTGGCCGGTGAAGTAGATGAACAGCCGATCCTCATCCGCCAGCGTTGCGCCGATCGTATCGAACCATTTCCCGAGACTTTGCCGGCCGGACGATCCCCACAGATGCGGGATGGCGTGCGGGCGATATTGCGTCGTCAATCCCTCCTCGCGTCCAAAAATTTCCGCCAGCAGAACGTTCGCGCGAGGGGGCTCGAAATTCGCGTCGAAGAATTGCAGGTCCTTCGCACCGGCCAACCCATCGCTGAAAAGGATCTCGTGCGGCAGGGCATTCATCCCCGAATCCTGTAAGAACCGCTGCAGGTACAGCACGTTTTTTTCAAGGGAGACCTGGTTGTTCGACGCCGAGCTACCACCGCCGATGGTCAGGAAATGATCCTTGGCGTCGGCGGGTTCACCTATCGAAAGGATGAAAAAAACCAAGAACGCCGTCATTCGAAGGTTTAAGGATGTATGCGGGCAACACATGTTTGTTCTCTTTCTGACACCGCTGATCATAACATAATGGTGGAAGAAAACGTTGCGGCCGTTCAACTCTTTGCTCGATCATCTTAGCACTCCGGTGCGCTTTGTTGACTTCATACCTGGGCGAGTGTCAGCTCGATTAGAGTGTGGAGGCCGAACCGGTTGCGGGTATTCACTGAACAGGTGCATTGCCTGCACAACTATTAGCCTAAACGCCAACTGCCTTTTCCGGTATCGTCTCCTTCATAACGCGGCAGATTTCAAGAAAGGGATTGTGATGAAGAAGCGGTTGATCGCGGCCTGTGTGGCCGCTCTGGCACCGTTGACGCACGCGAGCCCGCTGACTGCGGGGAACATCGTCGTCGCCACGGGGTTTTCCGATCAGAGCACGACGAAGTTCGGCGAGTACACGCCGGCTGGGGCGCTCGTTCAATCCTATTCGATCAGCGTTCCCGCCGGCACGCAAAAGGTCGTCAGCGGCGTCACGGTGGGGCCGAACTTTCAGCCTTTCGTTTATGCGGGTAGCTTCAATCCGCAATTGTGGACCGTCAACCCATCGACCAACGTTCAGTCCACGCAGACAGTCAGTGGATGGAGCAATGTCGGCAGCGTGGCGACCGGCGGGCTGACGCCGTATCTGCACTATATCTTCGCCACCAGCGAAAACGCCGCCAGTTCGACCGGTGGGATCTTCCGGTTCGACCTGGACAACGGCACCGCCGTGCAGATGTTCGATCCCAACCCCATCGCCTCGCGCGGCAACACCAGCTACGACAAGGTCACGATCGGGTACGACGGCAAGCTCTACGCCTTGTTCAACAACGGCGGTTATTCATCGCCTTATCTGGTCACGGCTGATCCCATCACCGGCAGCGGATTTGCCGTCACAACGCTATCTGAGTCGGTCAACGCTGTTGCTGCGGATGTGAATGGGAATATCTACGCGCTCCGCGGTTCCACGAACACTGGCCAGGGGATCGATGAATTCAGCCCCTCCCATACATTACTGCGATCGATTAACTTTCCAGACAGTACGTTGACCGGCTTCCCTGACGGCATTGAACTGTCCCCCACCGGAAACATCCTAGTTACCTCCAGCTACGGAACGATCCTCCAGACGACCAACGCGTTCGGATCCTACTCCGCGTTCAACATCGCCGGTACGCTCGGCGTCGGTAAGAGCGTTATGTACACGCAGGCCGCGTTCGTGCAGACGCCGATTCCCGAACCCGCAACGCTCACCTATGCCACCGTGGCGTGTGTGATGCTGGCAAGGCACAAGCGGAAGGTGCGGCTTGGAAAGAAACGAAGTTTTAGAAGGTCGTAAAACCCTGTCGGCGTTGTTCCGACACGTCGGGATCGGAGCATTGGCGACGACCCGGATTCCGCAAAGAATTACTCCTTGCGGAATCCGGGTCATCGCCTACGGCTCCGATCCCGGCATGTTGTAGCTTGTTCAACGGTTTCGTCATTTTATTCTTGTCATTTCCCGCCGCCTCATTACAATCACCCCCGGCGCAGGACGAGCGAGGAGACAAGGCTCCTCAGTATGTTTTCGGAATACCATCTCAACGGAATCTTCGACGAAATGTTCGAGGCGGCGGGCGAACCGCGCGGACATTACCGATCGGTGTACACGCGGTTGGCCGCTTTAAGCAATGACGCGTTTCAGCGACGCCGTCGAATGGCGGACCTCTCTTTTAAAAATCAAGGCATCACCTTCACCGTCTACAGCGATACGACCGGCGTGGAAAAGATTTTCCCGTTCGATCTGATCCCGCGCATCGTGCCGTCGAATGAATGGGAAACGATCGAAAAGGGATTGTCGCAGCGGTTGATGGCGTTGAACGCCTTTTGCCGCGATGTGTATCACGAGCAGCGAATTCTGCGTGAGAAAATCATCCCGGCGGAATTGATCTACAGCGCGAAGATGTTCCGCCGTGAGATGCTCGGGCTGCAGGTGCCGCGCGACATCTATATCCACATCTGCGGCACGGATCTGATCCGCGATAAAACCGGGCAGTATCTCGTGTTGGAGGACAATGGCCGCACCCCCAGCGGGGTGAGTTACGTGCTTGAAAACCGGGCCGTGATGAAGCGGGTGTTCCCCGTGCTTTTCGGGGCCTATCGCGTTCGGGGGATTGAGGATTATCCGCACAATCTATTGCACTGCCTGCAGAACGTGGCTCCGCAGGCGCGGGAGGATCCGACGGTCGTGATTCTCACGCCGGGCATCTACAACTCGGCTTATTTCGAGCACAGTTTTCTGGCCCGGCAGATGGGCGTGGAACTGGTCGAAGGCCGCGATCTGATCGTCGATAATAATTCGGTCTATATGCGCACCGTCGCCGGCCTGCGAAAGGTCGACGTCATCTATCGCCGCGTCGACGATGATTTTCTCGATCCGCTCACGTTTCGGCCGGATAGCAGCCTCGGGGTGCCGGGCTTGATGAACGCCTACCGCTGCGGCAACGTGGCGTTGGTCAACGCGGTCGGCACGGGCGTTGCCGATGACAAGGCGATCTATCCCTACGTCCCCGACATGATCCGCTTCTATCTGAATGAGGAGCCGATTTTGAACAATGTCCCCACCTATATCTGTTCGCGCGAATCGGATCGGAAATACGTGCTGGAACATCTGCACGAACTGGTGGTGAAGTCGACGAATGAATCGGGCGGCTACGGGATGCTGATGGGCCATCAATCCACCTCCGCCGAGCGGGCCAAGTTTGCGGAGATGATCAAGAAAGACCCGCGTAATTTCATCGCCCAGCCGATCGTGGAGTTGAGCCAGCATCCCAGTCTGATCGACGACCGTTTTGAAGGTCGGCGAATCGATCTGCGTCCGTACCTTTTGTCGTTTGGCGACAAAGTGGTGGTAATGCCGGGCGGTCTGACCCGCGTGGCCTTGAGACGGGGCAGCCTGGTCGTCAACAGCTCGCAGGGCGGGGGCAGTAAAGACACCTGGGTATTAGAGGAAGACGGCGAATCGCCCCCTTTGTTACAACCTGAACTGGTGCCGGAAGGAGTGACCGTATGACACAGAGTCAAATGATGAACGGGCAGGATCGCGGCGTGACGGGGGTGGTCAATCGGCCCATGCTGTCGCGCGTTGCCGATGCGATGTACTGGATGAGCCGCTATGTCGAGCGGGCCGAGCATATTTCCCGAATCCTCGTGGAAACCAGCAGTCTGCTGACGGATATCGGCGACCTGGCCCCGGCGCTTCGCCGCGAATATTGGCGCGATGTGTTACGGGTGCTGGGGCTGGATTCCGGTGAAGTCGCTGAAGAATTGCTGAAGGGCACCGACGAAGAGGTGGCGTTTCGGATCTGCAACTTCATGACGTTTGAGCCGGACAATCCCAGCAGCCTGTTGGGTTGCCTGACTCTGGCCCGCGAAAACGCCCGCAGCGTTCGCGAAAATATCTCGGCGGAAATGTGGGAAAATCTCAACACGCTCTACTGGTCCCTTCGCGGTGATGAGGCGCAGGCGCGATATGACGAATCCGCTCAGGAACTCTACCGGCAGGTGCTGCTCGGCACACGGCTCTTCGCGGGCCTGACCGATCAAACCCTCGCCCATGGACAGGGCTGGCTCTTCACGCAGATCGGCAAGTCGCTCGAGCGGTTGGATCTGGTCTGCCGTACCATCGCCGCCCGCAGCATGCTGCTGCTCAATGCGGATATGGCCATCGATTCGGACGAGCGCAACATTCACTGGATGTCGCTTCTGCGAAATTGCGGATCGCTCGAGGCGTATCGCCGCATTCACGTCGGGGATATGGAACCGGAGAGCGTCGTCGCCTTCCTCGTGCTCGAACGGCGATTCCCACAGAGCATTCGATACTGCGTCCACCATGCCCACGATGCCGCCGTTCGCGTCCGCGCGGAAATCGATCCGCACACGACCGACCAGGCCGTCCGAATCCTCGGCCGGTTGAATACGCAACTGGAATATGCGGATGTCGGCGAGATCGAGCGGATCGGTCTGATCGCCTATCTGGGCCAGATCCGTGCCGCCACCACCGACGCCGCCGAGGCACTTCGCAACTCGTACTTTTTACATTAAAGGATCGGATCGCATGCTTCTCAAAATCATCCACGAAACCGATCTTTCATACACCGCGCCGATCGATGAAACCGTCATGGAACTCCGCATGGCCCCGCGGCAGGAACAGGATCAGCATCGGCTTTCCTTCCGCTTGGCGATCGGTCCCGCCACACCGGTGACGGGCTACTTCGACTGGCTCGGCAATCTCGTCCATTCCTTCACGATCAACGCCTATCACGAGCGGATCAGGATCGTCGCCACCAGCGTGGTTCAGACGCATCGCGCGTTGTCCGATGCGACGGCGTTGCCGGATCGATGGCCGCTGGCGTTCGACGATCTCGATTACGCCGTCCGCGATTTTTTGCGGTTCGGCGTGTCTGTGGTCGAGTCCCCGGCCCTCAGGGAATTGGCCGATTCACTGCTGGCCACACCCGGCATGCCGCTGGGTGAATTGGCGATGGCGATGGTCCGGCTGATCGATGAGCGGTTCACGTATGAGAAGGGCGTCACCCACGCCGCCAGCCCCATCGCGGAAATTCTCGAGCATCGGCGCGGCGTGTGCCAGGACTTCACCCACCTGATGATCGGCCTCGGTCGCACCCTCGGCATCCCCGCCCGGTACGTCAGCGGATTCCTCCATCCCGAAGGCGAACTGTATCGCGGCTATGCACAGACCCACGCCTGGTGCGAACTGTATTTCCCCTCCTTCGGGTGGGTGGGCTTCGACCCGACCAACAAGTGCATGATCACTTCCCATTTCGTCCGCGTCGCGGTCGGGCGCGAATACCGCGACGTGCCGCCAAACCGGGGCATGTTCAAGGGCGACGGCAAGGAGGGCATCTCCGTTGCCGTGCAATCCGAAGAGCTGCCCGGCGTGCCCGGCGGCCTGCCCGCCGAGCGGATCGAAGGGATCGGCATCCGCACGATGAACGGGCAGAACGGTTCGTGTCATGATCCCGGGACTCAGGATCAGATTCAGCAACAGCAGCAGCAGTGACCTAAGAAGGTCGAATTTCTTTGATCGCTTCATTTGCCCTACATAGCCCCGTGCATGCACGGGGAAATCGTTCGCTGGAAGGCGCATCCTGTTGCCGAAGATTCTCAAAAAAGGGAATGCGATCCAGTCATGCGTTCGCCAGAGCATTGAAAATATTTTCGCGAATTGCGGTTCCCCCGTGCATGCACGGGGCTATATAGGGGTATCAAGGGTGTTAAGTATTGCAGGTCCTTCATCCGTCGCTATTCTCTCCCGCGTGAATGCTCGAGATGCCACGACGAATAAAGCACTGATCGTCTGGGGTGGATGGGATGACCATCAACCTGCGGAGGTGGCTGCGCTGTGCGCAAAAATTCTTGCGGAAGAGGGGTTTGAGGTCGAGGTTTCCCAAACATTGGAAACGCTTTCGGATCGGGAAAAGCTGAAGTCGCTGAAGTTGTTGGTACCGGTGTGGACGATGGGGAAAATCAGCGCGGAGCAGTGCAACGCCGTGCTGGAGGCGGTGCGGGACGGCATGGGTTTGGCGGGTTGCCATGGCGGGATGTGCGATGCGTTTCGCGAGAACACCGACTGGCAATTCATGACGGGCGGGCAGTGGGTGGCGCATCCGGGGAATGAGTTTCGATATGCGGTGACGATCGGGCCGGAGCGCCATTTGATCACCGAGGGCATTTCCGATTTTGAAGTTGAGACGGAGCAGTATTATCTGCACGTCGATCCCGCGGTGAAGGTGCTGGCGACAACTCGGTTCCCGACGTTCGACGGGCCTCATGCAGCCAACGGGCCGGTGGAGATGCCGGTGATCTGGACGAAGTTCTGGGGCCGTGGGCGGGTTTATTTCAATGCGTTGGGACATACGGCCAAGGTACTGGAACAGGAACCGGTGAAAACGCTTTTGCGGCGCGGGTTGGTGTGGGCGGGGACTTTATGATAATCACGATTGATGGTCCGGCGGGGACGGGTAAGTCGACGGTGGCGCAGACCGTGGCGGAGCGATTGCATCTGGATTTTCTGGACACCGGCGCGATGTATCGGGCAGTGGGCTTGGAAGTGCTTCGACGAAATGCCAATCTGGACGACCCGCGTGAACTGGCCTTTATCGCCGAGCATTGCCGGATCGAATTTGACCATTCCACCCGCCCGCCGGGCGTGTGGTTGAATGACCAATCCGTCGGGCATCTCTTGCGCGGGAAGGATGCGACGACGGCGGCGTCGTTCGTCGCGATCGTGCCGGCGATTCGCGAGCAGTTAGTGAGGCAGCAGCAGGAGATCGGGCGTAAAAGGCCGAATCTGGTCACTGAGGGGCGCGATCAGGGGACGGTGGTTTTTCCGGGGGCGGCGTTGAAATTCTTTCTGGATGCCACGCCGCAGGAACGGGCGCGACGGCGTGTGGCGCAACTGCGGGCGCGCGGTGAAATCGTGGAATACAGCGAGATTTTACGCGATATCGTCGCGCGTGATGAGCGTGATCGGAATCGGCCCATCGGCCCGCTCAAACCCTCTTCCGATGCGGAAGTGATCGACACGACGGCGATGACGCAATCGCAGGTGATCGAGCAGATCGTGGGGCGCGCCAGACGTTACCGGGAAGCAGGGCAACAGGCATGATGGGAAATCCGGTCTTCTCCACCGCGCGGGCCATCGCCCGTCTGGTGACGACTTTATGCTTCGATATCAAGGTACACGGCGCGCGCAACGTCCCGCGCGAAGGGGGTGTGCTGATCGTCGCCAATCATCAAAGCTATATCGACCCGGCGGCGATCGGAGCACATGTTCGCCGGATGACCAATTACGTCGGCAAATCCGAGCTGTTTGAGAAGCCGCTGTTGAACTGGGTGAACCGCAGCATGGGCGCGTTTCCGGTACGGCAGGGCGAGGGGGACATCGGCGCGGTGCGCGAGGCAATCAAGCGTCTGAAAGAAGGGGCGGCTCTGGTGCTTTTCCCCGAAGGATCGCGAACCTTTGACGGCGAGCTTCAACCGATCGCGCCGGGGGTTGGTCTGATTGCGAAAAAGGCGGGGGTTCCGGTGGTGCC